>CALJMC010000125.1 GCA_937982385.1 uncultured Rickettsiales bacterium
CAATTACACATGGTGGAACCCGTCATCTATAGACGATATATGGCCCAATTGTGTGACTATCATCGCTGAGACCGCCCCCTCTGGAAAGCGTTATCGTTATCAATATGTCGGAAACAAGATAGAAAATGCTTGGGGCGCCGACATTTCAGGCAAACCCATCTCCAATGGTGGACATCATATGTTCAAGGGTGCCGACATCATTAATAAGCTAAATCATGTCTCTGATATCCATGAACCTATCATTGATGCGGGTAAATTCATCAGTGAGCAGAATAAGGTTGTCAAATACCGCTCTTGCCTGTTACCTTTTGGTTCAGACGGTGAGGGCGTCACCCATGTGGTGATTGGGCTGTCCTGGAAAGATTTTTAAGACGCGCTGAAAATGCGCATAAACAATAAGGTGCGCGACATGACAAACATCAAAACCAAACTCACCACTATGGGTCGCAACGACAAAAACGGAGGGTTTCCGTCTGTCAATATTCCTGTCTATCGTGCATCAACGCTCGTATTTCCAACATTAGAAGAATTTCAATCGGCTGATGCAGGCCGCCATAAATATCCGGGCTATGGCATCTATGGCAACCCCACCACGCAAGCACTCTCTGATGCCATTTGCGAAATGGAAGAAGCCGATGGAACCATGCTGGTCTCTTCAGGTTTAACCGCCGTGGCGATTGCCTTTATGTCAGTCGTTGAGTCAGGCGACCACGTGATGGTGTGTGATTCCGTCTATGGTCCAACCAAAGATTTCTGCGAGCATGAACTCGCAAAATTTAACATTGAGTCCACTTATTTTGATCCAGGTATCGGCGCTGAAATTGAAGATTTGATTCAGGAAAATACCAAGCTTATATTCCTGGAAAGCCCTGGCTCACAAACCTTCGAGATTCAAGATATTGCAGAAATTTCTCGTGTCGCAAAAGCAAAGAATCCTGACATTGTGATTATTGGTGACAATACATGGGGCACACCGCTCTATTTCAAACCTTTTGACCATGGCATGGATATATCCATCCAAGCACTCACCAAATATGTAGGCGGACATTCTGACCTGCTTATGGGTAGCCTAAGCGCACGTAAACCATACCTCCCAGCACTCAAACGTGCCTGCAGAAATTATGGAACGCGCGTGACAGGGGATGAATGTTATCTTGCACTTAGAGGCCTACGCAGCATGGCCGTGCGCATGGAACAACAGCAAGCAGCAGGGCTCAAAATTGCACAATGGCTTTCTGAGCATGACGATATAGCACGCGTCATTCACCCTGCACTCGAAGGGGACGAATTCCACGACCGCTATAAGAAATATTTCACTGGAGGCGCGGCACTCTTCGCCTTTGAACTCAAGAACCCTCCCTCAGACACGGCCCTAGCAGCGATGCTCGATAATATGCAGCTCTTTCATATGGGCTTCTCATGGGGTGGTTTTGAAAGCTTAGTAACAACCTATAAGCCAAAAGCGTTCCGTTCGGCATCGGGTGACAAATGGGGGGATGACACACGCTTCATTCGCCTGAATATCGGCTTAGAACATGCTGATGATTTAATCGCTGATATTGATGCGGGTTTAGCTAGATTGAAAGGCTAAGGTCACAGTGACTATAAACTTAAGCTGTAACATCTAATAGCTATAATCCACTCACGTAAGCCACCAGTCATTGACATGGTGCTTATCTCCGCAGGGACTATCTTCTAATCCAACACACGGACTCTTCAAATCTTCACGATCTTTGTTGCACCCAGCCAGAGCCAACAAACATGCAATCACAATTATTTTTTTCATAGTTTTTGCTCCACGTTATTTTGCCTTAGCCAAGTTCCGAATCGGATCAGCCCCGGCGCCATCATCCAGTTTGACATAACCCTGCGACATCTCCGCTGCCATCTGTGTTACCACAGTTGCCATCTCCGATGCAATATAAGTTAATGCTAAAAATACGAGAATACTGATAGGCGTAATCGGGAAAGCATCTCCCAGCGTTTTGTTGGTAAATGTGCCCATTTCACCAGCGACAGGGCCTTGCATTGTCCACGCCCCCTCAAAAACATCGCCATCAATCTTAAATTTCCATCCATAGACTTGCTGGCCACCACTGATAGCGGTTGCCTTCACAAAGCATACCTCAACTTCATTGGCAGGAACCATTTGCATCAATGCGCCCGTGACAAGCTGCAAGAAGAAGGCGAGAAAGGCAAATAGCATAATAGGCTGCAAACTAAAGTTTATAAGTTGGTTTACCCAGCCCATAAAAATAGGTTTCGTTTTTTCAAACCACATAAATGCAAAGAATAATGGTGACATACCGATAAGCAGCGCACGTACAATCATCGACAAGACATACACTTGAAACGCACGAATCAGCATCATGAATAAACTATAAAGCGCCCAGCCAAGTGCCAAACCCATAATCGGGCCATGTGGCCCAGTTGTAAATGTCGCAAATAATATCACAAAAATACGCGGATTCATGACCTCACTCATCGCACATTTAAATATCTCCATCGGCGCAGTAATATCTGCTAAATCAATCGCCGCCATAGGGGGGCAACCGCCCACACCAGCGACGGACGTTCGAGCAGAAAGGGCAATAATGCTATTAATAATTTCTAATGTGCCATCGTTAAAAACCCCACCAACAAACTCACTGGTCACTTCCCAGCCGAAAGGGCCAATAAGCATAAAGACAAAAGCAAATTTCAAAAGACGGATTGCCGCTTGCGCCAATGTGACTGGAACGAGCCCAAACAAAATAGCGACACCATAAATAATGATAAAAGCTGTCACTGCAGCAGTCATTGCCGCTTGGTAATCGCCATTACCAATAATACCAAGATACAATTCTTCAGCAGCCGTCTTAAGCGTCTCATCAACCTTCGTGATGATTTCTTTAATCATATCGAAGGCTTCTTCACCAAACTCCGGCTTAAATAAACTTTCATCATCAGAACAGCTCACGGTTGTTTTTACGGGTGCTGCTGCAGATGGCTCAGCAAAGCCGATTAAAACACTAAACATTATAAGGCATAGCCATAATGTTCGCGCCTTACCCAAACATAATATGCGCAGTAACATGCTTATCTGATGTGCCATATTATTCACCCCTCTTTCGTCATCTTTCATCATAATTATATCCCCGTCCCGCCTGTTGCGCGTGCCACATAGCGTCCCATAGTTCCACCACCTGACATAACAGAATTAATCGCGTGTCCTCCGCGCATGAGGAATGTCGCCAAACTAACAACAGATTCCAACATCTTCTTCACTAGCCAAGAAATAACGAATAGCGAGAGCAACGCCATACCTAGACGCATCATTTTACTATCATGCTCTAATCCTAAATCCAGCGATGCAAAGGGAAAGAATTTGCAAATATCACTGGCAAGCGAAAGAAATGGGTTCAAATCATTGTCTCTATCATCAGCCGCCTCTACATCGCCATCGCTCTGCTGGTTTGCACTGTCTTCAGCTGTTATTTCCGCAATTCTCTGACTACATTTCGGCGCTTCATTACGGTGTGCCTCCGCTAATTCCTCACGTGGTATAATCTTCTCCAGCGAACCATTTGCGTCAATAATTGCATAGTTAAGCAATGGCAGCGCAATAAGCATATAGGCTGTAATGAAGGCCGGAAGAAACACTGCCCCCATAATGGCCCGGCGCCACGCATCAAACACCGCCGTGGTGGTGGTAAACAACATGAGCGGCACAATAAGTGGCGAGATAATAATCATAATTGACACCAATGCATAGGAAAGTAAATACCCAAGCACCGCACGATATGCCAAGGATAAAATCGCCATCAGCGCCATAATACCCATCGTAAAGACCATAACACCCATAGTACCACTAAATAACGCCGCGCTAACGATTCCCATAATCGCACTTCCGAAAGTCAAACCATCACCGCCAAACCCAAACACACGAAGGAGCAAACAATCCACATGCGCCCATACCATAGAGCTTCCAGTTGTCAGCGCATTGAGTCCGCTTGCTTCAAATTCCACCGAATCTTTGCACGAAAACTCCTCAATTGTTGAACTCAAATTATCAATAACGATCCCTTGGAGCGCGTCCATAGCAGCAAGAATCCCTGGCGCGAACCCGCCCAAATTATTGGAAAACAAAATAACTAACCCAAACTTTATCAGCCATTCCCACACCTTTTTAGTCAGTTCCGTCTCACCCGTCACCACTCTAAAACCAAAAAACAATGTATACAGAACAAGTAGCCCTGTGAGCCAATCATTCAACACAGGAAGGTCCGACATCCCCTCGAGCAAACTGATAGTGGCGCCCTTAAGTACACCTTCAACACATTCGACCACCTGCGAGGTTAACCCCACACCTTCTAACTGACATACGAGTTGCGCAGATGCGGAGCTCGGCACAAAAGAAAATAATAAACCTATGACCGTAAAAATAAGAAGATGTTTATGCATCAGATCACCTCCCCCCCACCAAGCTACCAACTCGGCTAGCCATACTGGCTGTTTGGGCTCCAACCTGACTCATTAATTGCTGGCTCGCATTCTCAAATCCTGTTTCGTTCAATGCAGGCGTGTTATAGGCACCACCCGATAAGTCTCGTGCAATTTTAGGGACATGGTCAAGCATGGTCACAAACATAAAACCGGTGAGACATGCAATGATAAATGACGTTGCTAATGCAAGTAGCTTAGCACCAACTGCCGTCGCATCACCTGCAGTCGGACTACTCGCAGTTCCTCCATTAGATACAGCGGTTAGCACATCAAAACTAAGACGTGGTATAGGAATACCATTCGCCCAGTTATTTGGATCTGAGCGTGTTGCTGTTGCCTCAGAAATACCATCACATAGCAAAGTCAAATCTTGTGTTGCACCTTGGTCACCCCGCTCCTGCGCGGCACTCATACATTGCTCAAAGGTCTCCTTATTAGCATCACTCGTCGCATAATTAATGCTATCTTCCTGATAAATACCATTATCAGCTAGATAGAGCGCTAAATTGAAATCAGGTGCTCTCGATGCTTCTCCTGCAATGGTGTAATAAATAGAGTTATCCCCAGAATAAATAATCACATCCATGGCTTCCACCACGACACTTAGGAAGGCAAATAACAACATTGGCTGCAAGACAGCAGACAACACCATCGTTGACCATGAAGAGAAATAACCAAAGGTCGTCTTAAAGAAGATCAACGGAACAAGGAGTGACCCCATCATGATGAGCAAGACCAAAGACAATACGGCAAGAATATATATATACGCCGCTTTCACTGAACCAATGACCAGGTTCACACAAAAATACAGCCCCAACAAGCCAATAAGCGTTCCCATACTCCCAGACAAGAAAGCACTCAAAAAGAAGCCAAGAAGCCCATTCGTGAGCATTTGAGTGCTCCGCGTCCCCAAACCAATCACCATATCAACAATACAATCTAACTGTCCCCAGACAGTCGCAGCAACTTGACAACGCACACCACCGCCGGCATTACCCGTAATCGTCACCGCCTTCACCAAAGCATCCATCATCACATACATGCTATCATGCACATAGACGAGATTCTCCGTCACCCATATCACCACCATGATTTTAATCAGGAAAACAAACGTGTCGCGCCCCGCTTTTTGAAGCATTCCTGTGATCAACAAAATGCCATAAATAAGCACCGTCAGCACCAGAAATGCTTGAAAAATAGGTTTTGTAACCGTCTGCATATGCTCTATTAATACACGGCCATGATTTTGAATATGATCAATTAAACAAGGCACTAAAGACGAGAATAATTCTATACCCTCACTTTCGCCAGTGGGCAGAGGGCACAGACCAGCAGCTCCGGCATAGACAGGTTGTGACATCAGTACCGACGCAGCAAAAACAAATATCCCTAAACAGAATAATTTTTTCCAATGTGTAACACTGTTATGACTAGCCTTGTCGTTCACGTTGATCTCTTTCCACTTCTTGCTGGAATACAGGCAACCACTCATCGGGGTCGTCTCCAACTTCCGCGAGCACACGCTTGAGAATACCAACTGTCTCTGCGCGCCCAGACAGCACGTTAATCACATCTTCCATACCGGCAAGATCGATTCGCGCAACCACTACATCTCCACTTTGTTTCACCAAGAAGAATCGGCTCCCTGGATCCGTAGTCTTCAACAGATTAAATTCCCTGTCGGTCAGCATAAAGGCTTCTTTATAGCTATCGGTCGCTTTTGGGTTTGGTAAAAATATTTGTGTGGCAGTCTGCTGAATCAGCGTGTCGCTAATAGCACTCTTCGCCGCATCTTCAACACTCTGTGTTGCAAACACCACCATGCCGTTAAGTTTACGCATGGTCTTCAGCCAATCCTTAATTTTACCTGCAAAGATTGGGTTATCAATCAATGCCCATGCTTCATCCAAAATCACCATGGTAGGGGTGCCATCCAAAGACATATTAACGCGATGGAATAAATACATCAATGTCGGGGCGAGTGATGCCTTATCTGCCAATAATTCACCCATCTCAAAACCAAACAAACGATTATTTGAGAAATTAATCAGATCCACAGGATTATCAAATATCTTAGCATATTGGCCGCTAGTATGCCACATTCTGAGGCGTGACGCGATGCTTCCGGGTGCTTCCAACCCTAGGAAAGGCGCGATATTACGCAGCATTCTGGAAGATTTCTCGAGATTAAAGTTACCATTAATAGCCTCAACAATGCGGTCATTATCCTCAGGCGTAATAGTCTCACCATTAACAGACACAAGCGCTTTGAGCCAATCTATCAAGAAGGCACGGTGTTCCCGGGTATCAGGCAATTGTAGCGGATTAAATCCGCAGTCTTCACCCGGTTCAATCACACTATAATTACCATCTAGCGCACGCACAAAAATCTCGGCGCCACGGTCTTTGTCAAACATGAATGTGCGACCCCGAAACTTCTGCGCTTGCGCCACCAGAAAGTTCATCAGCACTGTTTTACCTGCGCCGGTGGGACCAATAATGGTTGTGTGCCCGACATCACGTGCATGAAAATTAAAGAAATAAGGTGTGCCAGACGTTGTATCAAACACCGTCACCGCATTACCCCAGTGATTGCCATTCATGCTCCCCACAGGATAGTTATGCAATGAAGCAAAACTTGCCATATTCATGGTGCTAATTTCTGACGGGCGCCCGATATGGTTGAAGTTTCCCGGCAACTGCGCCCAGAATGTCTGCTCCAACACGAGCTGCTCACGCACAGGATTAATACCCAAATTCACCAATTCAGCAATCACCATGGAAACACTTTTCTCCATGGTTTTTAAGTCATTTTCTGCCACCATCACGGATAAGTGATGCACACCAAACGCGATATGCCCACTCATCGTCATATCAAGCGCTTCACTGATTTCTGCCACCTGTGAAATCGCCACATCTTCAGATGCCATCATTTTGCGTTGACGTGTTTGCATTTTCTGCATACTCGTTTGGCGGTTTCTAAAAGAGAAAGATTGGCAAATCACAAATTCAATTGGCAGCTGCAAAAATGCATCCATCATTCCCGCCGCAGTCGCAGGAGAATACTCTTTCACTGAAATCATTGTCGCGAATTTACTGCCCGTACTGTTCTTAATTTCAATCGCTGACTTACGCGAACTAAAATAGATACGATTACGCGGCAAATATTTAGAGATATCCATGGTTGGCACCAACACACGCTGTGACTCACCACCATTTATCAAGCGGAAGAGAAACTCCAAAGGCTCAGACATCGGGCCGTATTCCGTTTCATCCACCGTCAATAAGCGTGGATTATAATCCTTCAACGTCGCAAGCACACGATACACACCTTCATTCAATTCCTTAAAGGCATTACGCATGCTTTCATCAAATGAATTCTCATCTGCTTTATTCGCAATATTATGGAAGACATTTTCAAATTTTGCAACGCCCTCTGTGTCTACTTTCCGAATCACAGTAATATAGAGCTCATTGACATAAGTGTCGCGCATATCATGTTTTTCACGCCATTGACGATCAACATAATCGGCAAACCCTTCTGGCTGCTCGCCGTCAGGATAGACGCTTTGTTTGCGGCGAACCAAATGAAACCAGAGCGCAAACGTCCCCTCGGCCATAGATTTGAGGAGCGAATTACGCACCATTTTTTTCATATCAACATCTTCATCATCTGCGGTTTCAAACGAGAAACCTTCCAGCTTGATGATTTGCATCAATTCATACTCTTTGGTCAGAATCGTTTCTTTATCCCAATGATACAGATAGGGAATGAACTCAGCCGCACTCACTTCGCGTTTAGAAGCAACGGCATTGGAAACTTTTCTACGCTTTAATTGCAACATCTAAAATACATCATATGAGTTAGTGTGATAATGATAACCAAGTATATTATTCCATGATTTACTCCCCATACGCATCCTGAG
>CALJMC010000126.1 GCA_937982385.1 uncultured Rickettsiales bacterium
ATTTTTTACAAAATATAAAAGTTTCACACTTTACAAGCCATATTCGGATTGTAGATGTAACGCTGATGTTTCTAGGAAGAAACTCTCTTTATATCTACGTCATACATCTATTTATCTTTATATTTCTGGAGTGGGTACTTCTCAAAGAGCAAGCACCTCCTTTATTTGAGATAAAATTATTTTGATGGTTTATGTAGTTTTATGCAGCTTTTTTTGAGAGTGCGTCGCGTATTGCGGCAATGGCATCTTCACCTTTATCTCCGTCAGGGCCACCGCCTTGCGCCATTTCTGGGCGTCCGCCGCCACCTTTTCCACCCAAAACGGGTACAGCAATTTGTACGAAATCGGCTGCTTTCAGTGAATCGGTGAGGTTCTTAGCGAGTGCAACAAGAATGGAACCGCGACCTTCAAAACCAGAGGAGAGGGCGATAATTGCATTTTCCCCTGTTTTGGCAACAAGTTCTTCAGCAACGCTGCGGAGTTCTTTTGGTGGTAAGTCAGGAAAATGCTGACCACAGAATTTATAGCTGCCAATATCTTCTATTTTCGTTTCAGCAGAACTGCTGCCACCAAGTGCGAGCTGTTTTTTGGCTTCGGCCAGTTCCTTTTGTAAGTCTTTTCGTTCTTGGTTCATCGCATCAACACGTGATTGCAGTTCATCAGCATTGACTTTGAACTCTGCCGATAGTGATGAAACAATTTTTTCTTGCTTACTGAGATAGGCAAATGCGTCTGCTCTAGTGACTGCTTCGATGCGGCGAACGCCTGAGGCAATTGCGCTCTCAGTAGTAATTTTGAGTAAGCCAATATCACCGGTGCGTTCGACATGTGTTCCGCCACAAAGTTCGACAGAATAGTTCTGTCTATCAGATGCTTCACCCATCGACAAAACGCGAACTTCATCACCATATTTTTCGCCAAAGAGTGCTATAGCACCTGCTTCAATCGCTTCGTCAGGTTTCATCAATTTAGTCGCGACTTCATTATTTTGCCAAATAATGTCATTGGCCTCGCGTTCAATCGCGCTTATTTCATCTGCGCTCAGCCCTTGATTATGACTAAAGTCGAAACGCAACCCATCCGCGGAGACTTGTGACCCTTTTTGTGTCACATGCCCCCCCAAATGATTGCGAAGTGCCGCGTGTAAAATATGCGTCGCAGAATGATTGGCGCGAATCGCGTTGCGGCGTGCGGTATCAATCGAGACATCGATAATATCATCAACGGAGAGTGAACCATCATTAAGCTGAATATGATGCGCATGCAAATTATTGACTGGTTTCGTCGTGTCGAGCAGCTCAGCAACTTGTTTGCCCTCAAATATGAGCGCGCCTGTATCACCAATTTGTCCACCAGATTCGCCATAAGCAGGGGTTTGGTTGATGATAAGGGTGGCTTTGTCACCCTTAGAAATACTGTCGACTTCTTTGCCGTCTTTAACGATGGCAAGAATGCTCGCGCTTGCGATGTCATTATTATAGCCTAAAAACTCAGTGGCGGGTACTCGATCTTGAATGTTAAACCAGATATCAGACGTCGCCGTGTCGCCGGAGCCTTTCCATGCCGCGCGGGCTCTTTCCTTTTGCTCGGTCATGCAACTATTGAACCCGTCAGTATCGACCGTCATGTCGGCACTGCGAAGGATATCTTGCGTTAAATCAAGTGGGAAGCCATAGGTGTCATAGAGTTTGAACGCGGCGTCACCGGGTAGTTTTCCGCCTGTTGAAAGTGACTTTTGTTCTTCTTCAAGCAGCTTTAGGCCGCGACCCAATGTCTCGCGGAATCGTTTTTCTTCAGAGTGAATTGTCTCCGTGATGAGAGCATTTGCACGAATAAGTTCAGGATATGCTTCGCCCATTTCAGTAATGAGGGCGGGCACGAGATGATACATCAGCGCTTCTTGCGCCCCGAGAATATGTAAGTGACGCATTGCACGGCGCATAATACGGCGCAACACATAGCCGCGACCTTCATTAGACGGCAACACGCCATCGGCAATGAGGAAGCACGCAGAACGCAAATGATCTGCTATAATCTTATGTGATGCTGCGTGCTCACCAACAGCGTTTGTTTTCGTGATCGATTCGGATGCAGCCATTAAACGCTGAAATAAATCAATATCGTAATTATCATGTACGCCTTGCATGACGGCAGCGACACGCTCTAATCCCATGCCTGTATCGACACAAGGTTTTGGCAAATCGATGCGTGTGTCGGCATTCACTTGTTCATACTGCATGAAAACGAGGTTCCAAATTTCGATATAGCGGTCACCAAAGAGGTCATTGCCGTTTGCATCGAGTTCCCATTTTCCCTCAGCCGCATCTGCGCCATGATCATAGAATATTTCGGAGCAAGGCCCGCAAGGGCCCGTATCGCCCATCGCCCAGAAATTATCAGATGTTGGGATACGCAGGATGCGCTCTTCAGGCAGACCTGATATTTTTTTCCATAAATCAAATGCCTCATCATCAGTGTGATAGACGGTTGCACCGAGCTTGTTTTTATCGAGCCCGAAGTCTTTGGTCAGCAATTCCCACGCATAGACAATCGCTTCCTCTTTGAAATAGTCGCCGAAGGAGAAATTCCCGAGCATTTCAAAGAAAGTATGGTGACGGGCAGTATAGCCGACATTATCAAGATCATTATGCTTACCACCTGCCCGAACACATTTTTGCGATGTGGTGGCACGCGGAGGTGAGGGCGGCGTTTCCGTGCCTGTGAATATATTCTTGAATTGTACCATTCCCGCATTAGTGAACATCAATGTTGGATCATTGTGTGGAACCAGCGCAGAGGAAGGCAACACGTTATGGTCACGCGCGGCAAAGAAGTCTAAAAAAGTTTTGCGGACTTGGGATGTAGATGTCATGGACAGTTATTCTCATTTACTTTTATAACGTCATTGCGCTTTGCCTTAGGGTGCAGGAGCTATGGTTAGTCGTGCACTTCTATAGAATAAGCAAAGCAGAATGACTGTTAGATAGTTTAAAAGACGCAATAAAACAGTTGGTTATGCCACATCCTTCTTAGGTGCTAATTTCCCAGCTTTAATTTCTGCATCGAGGGCTTCCTTCACAAGGCCAGCACTTGCACGAATAGTGGCTTCGATTTCATCTGCCGTTTCAGGGTGATCCTTCAAATATTGACGGACATTTTCTTTACCTTGACCAATACGCGTCTCGTTATAAGAGAACCATGACCCTGCTTTTTCGATGATGCCAGCTTTAACACCAAGATCGATAAGCTCGCCCGTTTTTGAAATACCTTCACCATAGATGATATCAAATTCAACAATACGGAATGGCGGAGATACTTTGTTTTTTACAACCTTCACACGGGTAAGGTTTCCGATAATTTCGTCTTTGTCTTTCAGCGCACCAATACGACGAATATCAAGGCGAACAGACGCATAGAATTTGAGGGCGTTACCGCCTGTAGTGGTCTCAGGGCTACCAAACATTACGCCAATTTTGTGGCGAATTTGGTTGATGAAGATAATAGTACAGCCTGTGCGGCTGATGGAACCTGTAAGCTTGCGCAGCGCTTGAGACATCAAGCGTGCTTGTAATCCCATATGTGAATCACCCATGTCGCCTTCAAGCTCTGCCTTTGGTACGAGCGCGGCCACAGAATCGATGATGAGTAGGTCAATTGCGCCAGAACGCACGAGCGTGTCGGCAATTTCGAGCGCTTGCTCACCTGTATCAGGTTGCGAGATAAGCAATTCATCAATATCTACACCGAGCTTGCTCGCATAAACAGGGTCCATGGCGTGCTCTGCATCGATAAATGCACATGTGCCGCCCATTTTTTGGCATTCTGCCGCAGCATGTAAGGTGAGGGTGGTCTTACCTGAGCTTTCAGGACCATAAATTTCAACCACACGGCCTTTAGGGATTCCGCCTACTCCGAGTGCAACATCGAGCCCGATAGAGCCAGTGGAGATGGCATCAACATCCACAGCATCTTGCGCGCCGAGCTTCATGATGGAGCCTTTACCAAACGCCTTCTCAATTTGTGAGAGTGCGGTGTCGAGTGCTTTTTGCTTATTATCCATGGTCTAACTCCTTTGATTTGTGTGAAGTTAGTCTAGTAGATT
>CALJMC010000127.1 GCA_937982385.1 uncultured Rickettsiales bacterium
TTTTACGTGGCGTAAGAAGTGGGAGAAGGTGTGGGACGAGGTTAAATATTGCTCAGAGCGGTGTCGTAGACATCGTTCATGACGTGCAGAATAGCGCGTGGGTTTTATAATGTCGTCATTCCGTGCCCGAGCGTAAGCTCGGAAATGACACGGAATCTCTTTGTGATAGTCTGAGGAGCGGTATAGAGATTCCTGCTTTCGCAGGGATGACGGGCTATGAAGAATTATTCACTTGAAGTTGAGCGGGCATTAGTATGTAGTGCGAAGTCACATTCAGGAGCCTTTATGGAATATTTACATAGTATGATTCGCGTTAGCGATATTGATGCGACCAAAGCCTTCTTTTGCGATGGGCTGGGGATGGAAGAAATTAGCCGTTATGACAGCGAGAAGGGGCGGTTCACCCTCGTATTCTTGGCGGCGTCGGGCGATGTGGAGCGGGCGAAAGCAGAAAAAGCACCAACGCTGGAACTCACCTATAATTGGCCTGCTGAGGATGGCTCGGTGGAGGAATATGACGGGGGACGCAATTTCGGGCATGTTGCCTATCGCGTCGATGATATTTATGCGACCTGTCAGCACCTTATGGATATGGGCATCACCATAAACCGTCCACCGCGTGATGGTTATATGGCGTTTATTAAATCTCCCGATGGCATTTCGGTGGAGCTTTTGCAAAAGGGCGACAGGCTTGATCCTGCCGAACCGTGGACGTCTATGGAAAACGTAGGGAGCTGGTAGATGGAAAAGAACGTACTCGGCACTGAGCTTGCCCATTGTTGCTTTGATCCGCTGACAGGGTTCTTTCGTGATGGGTTTTGCGTTACCAACACGCATGATGCGGGGCGTCATGTTATTTGCGCGGAGATGACTGACGCATTTTTGAATTACAGCAAGGCGCAAGGCAATGACCTCATCACTCCACGCGCTGAGGCTGATTTTCCGGGGTTGAAAGCGGGCGATAAATGGTGTTTATGTGCGTTGCGTTGGAAAGAGGCATTGCAGGCGGGCGTTGCGCCTCCTGTGCATTTGGAGAGCTGCCATGCACGCGCGTTGAAATATGTATCATTGGAGGATTTGAAAGCGCATGCCGCACAAGACACTGCATCCCACGCATTACCTGAATCTGCCTGAGCGTTGTTATGCGTTGCAAGACCCGTTGCCCGTTGCGGCAGCTGAGCTGCTGGGTTTTAATGATGGTTTGGCTAAAGAGTTAGGGCTTGATGGTGATTGGTGGCAAAGCGAGCAGGGGCTCGCTGTGTTTGCAGGTAACACGAATGCTGAGGGCTGCACGCCACTCGCCCAGGCCTATGCGGGGCACCAGTTTGGTGGATTTTCTCCGCAGCTGGGAGATGGCAGGGCGTTGCTGATTGGCGAGGCAGAGGATACCGCCGGCAAACGTTATGATATTCAACTGAAAGGATCAGGACGCACGCCGTTTTCGCGCAATGGTGATGGGCGCTCCGCACTTGGTCCTGTTGTGCGTGAATATATTATGAGTGAAGCAATGCATGCGCTTGGTGTGCCGACCACTCGGGCCCTAGCAATGGTCAAAACGGGTGAGCGTGTGCAGCGTGAAACGGGTCTTGATGGGGGTATTCTTACACGTGTTGCGTCGAGTCATATGCGCGTGGGGAGTTTTGAGTTTTTTGCCTCGAAAGGTGATGCAGATGCAGTCAAGTCCCTTGCTGACTATGCGATAGCGCGACATTATCCTTATGTGAAAAATAATGAGAATAAATACCTTTCGTTCTATGAATCTGTGATTGATGCGCAGGCATCGCTCGTGGCGAAGTGGATGAATTTAGGGTTTATTCATGGGGTGATGAATACGGATAATGTGACCATCTCGGGCGAGGTGATTGATTATGGTCCATGCGCGTTTATGGAGCATTATGACCCGACTACCTGTTTCAGCTCGATAGATAGGCAGGGACGCTATGCATACGGCAATCAGCCTCCCATTGCGCATTGGAATTTGGCAGCTTTAGGTGAATGTTTAGTGTCGTTATTTGATGATGACATGGAAAAGGCTGGTTTATTGGCGGAAGAGGCGCTGAATCGGTTTCCTGAAAGGTTCGGACATTATTGGATGAATGGTATGCGTGCTAAGTTAGGGTTGCATACAGAGCAAGAGTCTGACCGTGCATTGATGAGTGACTGGCTAGGTCTGATGCAGCGACATGGTCTCGATTATACGAATAGTTTTAATGCTTTATCATGGTCTGTTGATGCAACAGATGACTATCTGAAGGCTGTGGATAAAGAATGGTTTGTGAAATGGCGTGAGCATTTAAACAAAATGTCTGAGGGACGCATGAAAGCGGCTAACCCAACCTATATTCCTCGTAACCACAGAGTGGAAGAGGCGATAGCAGCGGCTTATGAGGGTGATATGTCCGTCTGTGAACGTTTGATGAAGGTGCTTGCAACTCCTTATGATGAGCAGCTTGGTGCCCAGGATTATGCATTGCCTGCCCCTGATGGTGCGCCCCTCTATCAAACCTTTTGTGGAACATGACAAAGTTGTAAGTTGAATTTTTGTTTTGGTTCTCTATGGTTCTGAAACTCTGAATTCATAGGAAAACACATGGATTTTATAGACCTCTTTTTACAGAATATTGTTTCACCCCCCATTTTATTTTTCGCGCTTGGTATCATTGCTGGTTTTTTGAAATCAGATTTGGATGTGCCAGAGCAAATTAGCCGCTATTTATCGATTTATTTGATGATGGCGATTGGTTT
>CALJMC010000128.1 GCA_937982385.1 uncultured Rickettsiales bacterium
CCGCGCACTAAATCTTGCCACACAATCGCATCATCACGCAGCTTAAAACGCCAATGCGGTTTTTTGCCCTCGGCCTCAAAGGCTGCTTTTTGCTCATTGGTGAGCGCCAGTGCCGCGCGGTCATAAATAGGTGGTTTGCCACGACCTGAGAGCATCTTACGTTTGAACTCAAGCTCCTCAGTCGTTTCATAACACGGATATAACCTGCCCGCTTCCACGAGCTTCTGTTTGGCATCTTCATAGCGATCAAACCGTTCACACTGACGTGTCGGCTCGCCTTGCCATTCAAGCCCCAACCATGTCATATCTTCAATAATCGCCGCCTCAAACTCAGGACGCGAACGCTCCGTGTCCGTATCATCCATCCGCAGCAAAAATGTGCCGCCCGTTTTCTTGGCAAATAACACATTTACCAACGCGGTGCGGATGTTCCCCACATGCAAAAAACCTGTTGGCGATGGCGCAAAACGTACGATGGGTGAGTCGGTCATAATATCCTCTGAAGTTGTTACTTCCCTTATGCGGGAAAATTCCCCAACGGTCAAGAAACGTTAAAATGCGAAGCTGTCATCATCTTGTAACATTGTGGTGTTATAAGCCTATGCATGACAGATGAAAATGATGATAAAGATAGTTTAGAAAGCCAGACTCGTCGGGACTTCTTAAAAACGATGGCTGATGCGGCTGCAGCTATTGTGATGAACAAAAACAGTGCTGTCACATTATTTAACAAACTTAGTACAGCCCCCATAAACTCAGCTGTTGCAGCATTAGGCGTGACACCACACGAATTAGCAGCACTCAGCACATATGCGCAATTTGTAGATATAGCAAAAGTGAATACCTTCGCACATAATGAGTCTTTTGATCAAAGCACATCTGAAGCAGCTAAACCAGAGAAAATATTCTATAAGACAGCTTCAATATTGCGAGGCATACACGAAGTAAAACTCCTTAAAGAACTACAAACACAAATTCGTGAATCTATAGGAGATGAAACTTACGATATTACCAATAGAATTAACCAAATGCGAAAAAATTCTAATGATGGCCAAACGCTCTTAAATGCAGCACGTGAAGGAGCTGGCATAGAAATACCAGAAAATTTATTTTGGCTTAATTTTCATTTGAATGGAACAGACTTAGTTGAAGAAGGTAACGTCGAGTTTATTTTTTCAAAATATAAAACTGCTGCCAAAAAAATGTTAAAAGAAATAGAGGGCTTAGAAAATAACGATTTCTTTGACAATATTATACCGCTGCTAAAAGGCATAGACGATAATAGCATCGATTGGTCTGAATATCAAAGTGCCCATGAGAGATTAAGTGACTTGGGAAGTATTGTATTCAGGCTATCTGAAGACGCACGGCGTGCTTTGCCGTATGATAACATAGTTAAAATAGCGAAAAAATTTGGACTCGACAACAATGCTACATACGAAGCCAATAAACGAAACATTGAAGCACTAGTTGAGAATTTTGATGAAGAAGCATGGGCAAGGGATGCAAGGCAATTTTCAAAGATGCCTGACACTCCTATGCACTTAGACCCAGCTTGCGCACCTGCATCACTATTTATACCTGACCCACATGGCATAGGCGCAGCAATTTATGAAGACCCTGTAGAAAAACCAAAACAACCAGAACTTCCTAGCCGCTAAACCCATTCGTAAGTGGAAAGCGTCTGTCGCGCCCGAAGGCTAGTGGGGTTAGTTTTACGCCTGGGGGGGATTGGAAACGCTTGAATTCATTGATGCGGATGAGACGTGCTACGCGCGCGACTATCTCGCCGTCATAGCCTTGCTCCACAATTTCTGGCTGGGAGAGGCGCTGCTCTATCAAGCTGTGAATGATGGCATCGAGCACTTCATAGGGCGGGAGAGAATCCTCATCTTTTTGGTCATCGCGCAGCTCGGCAGATGGCGGGCGGGTGATGATACGCTCAGGCATCACAGGCGCGTCACCTTGCTCATTGCGCCAACGACTCAGCGCAAATACATCCATTTTATAGACATCTTTCAGCACCGAATAGGCACCGCACATATCACCATAAAGCGTGGCATAACCTACTGCCATTTCCGATTTATTTCCCGTGGTCAAAAGCAACGAACCCTTGCTGCCACTAATCGCCATCAGCAACATCCCACGAATACGCGCTTGCAGGTTTTCTTCCGCCAACGCATCTGGCACACCGTCCATAGTTGCAAAGGCCTCGGCACTTGCTTTCATATGCGGTTCAATCGGCACGCTATCATAGGCGCAGCCGAGATTCTTCGCGAGCGCTTTGGCATCATCCAAACTCCAGTCCGAGGTATAAGGCGATGGCAACATCACACAATGCACATGTTCCGCACCCAGCGCATCCGCCGCAACCACAGCCGTGAGTGCCGAATCAATCCCGCCTGACAACCCTAGCACAACATCTTTAAATCCGTTCTTATGGACATAGTCGCGCAAGGCTAGCTTCATCGCGGAATATATTATTGCCCCTGCTCCAGACATGCTGTCTTCCGCAATAGGCGACTGCTTCGCGGGCTCATGGCTGGCTCGCGCTCCTGCGCTCGTATCCACACACTCTTCACAATGCGGATATTGCTGCACCAGCGCACCCTCCGCATCGAGCATAAATGAGCGTCCATCAAAGAGCAGCTCATCTTGCCCGCCCACCTGATTGACATAATAAAACGGAGCGGCATGCGCACTCACTGCTCTCTTTGCGAGGGTGATGCGTTGTTCTTGCTTGCCTGCACCTTCATAGGGCGAGGCATTCATGCAGAGCCAGATATCAGGGACTTGCGCTGCCAAATGCGGCACCATATCATCCTGCCACATATCTTCGCATATCAGCAGTGCTAGCTTATGCCCGCGCCATTGCATCACAGGGGGCAAAGCACCTGCGGTAAAATAACGTCGTTCATCAAACACGCCATAATTGGGGAGGTGATGCTTGGCTTGTTGTTGGGTTACATGTCCGCCATCCAGCAAGAATGCCGTGTTAAACAATTCCCCGTCCTCACGCCAAAGCCCACCAATAAGCATCGCAGGTTTGCCCTCCCCCGATGTAAGCTTTGCCAAACGCTCGACGGTTTCCATCGCGGCATCTTGAAAATGTGAAGTGAGCAGCAAATCTTGCGGTGGATAGCCCGTCACGCACATTTCAGGGCAAAGCAATAGCTCAGCATTCGCCTCAATGGCTGTGTCATACGCCGCCGCTACCAGCGCCGCATTGCCCGCCACATCCCCCACCGTCGGGTTCATCTGCGCCATCATTATTGTAGGTAAATCATTCATGCCCTGCTTTTACAGCAGTTCACCCTTTTTCGCAATCGTCATCATTCTATCAGAATGCGAGACAATGCTGGGCTTGTTCTATCGGGATGGAAGAGTGGATAAGTTAGGGTTTGGCTTAAGACATGGAAGTGATTTAGATGTTATGCCTATCCTATCCCAGTACCTTTATTTTTGTTGTTGGGGAGGGCTTGTTTTTGTTCTGCTTGTTGGCGTTGTGCTTCTACTTTTTGTGTGCGGGCTTCTCGTTTTTGCGTTTTCTTTTCTTGTTTGATTGCTTTTTTCTCGGTGCGTTGACCTTGGCGGACTTGGTCGGCTACTACTTTGGCAGCGCTGGTGGGGGCACCTGCATCAAAGCTACCTGAGGTTTTCTTGTTTAGGCTTCCACGCATGGATGCCAAGTCTGCGCCACCCAACATTTTATTGAAGTTTTGCTGTTGTTTTTGCTGTGTATGACGGGCAGCATCTGATTGTTTTGGTTGCTTTGTAACATTGTTACGAGCAGGCTGTATACCGCCTATGGCTTGAGCTTGCTGTTGCTGTACAGGTTGTTGCTGTTGCTGTTGTTGTGCATATTGTGGGTCATTCGCTGCTGGTTGTTGTTGCTGTTGACGGATAGTATGTGCAGCTTGGGCTTGCTGCATATCATATTGCGGGTCGTTGGCTGCGGTTTGCGGCAGCGCATTATTTACTTCGTCGCGCAAATCGCGGTTATATTGTGATTGCGAGAGCATGGTGGGGTCGATGGCGCGTTGCGTTGTTTCTTCTGCCCCGTCATGTTGCACTGCATTTAAGCGAGAGAGCACCACATCTATACCACGTTCAATCTGGCTGAAGAGTTGGGCTACTGATTGCTCCGGCGGACGCAGCATATCATCGCTAAAGCCTGCAAGCTCAGCCTTAATTTGTCCAGCAAGTTCCATATTTCCAGCTTGTTCGGCCGTTTGCATGGCGTAGAGTTTGGTTTGTGCTGCTAATTTATACACTGCATTCTCGGCGTTCTGCACCTCTTCCATATGGCGGACATCATCACCGAGCTTGGTCGTTGCTTCATGGAGGTTGTCATAAAAGGTTGCGACCACATGATATTTATCATTCACTAAGCTTGAAAAATTATCGGGCGATGCTTCGAGGAGTTCTTCGACAGGCACATCGGCATAATGCATTTTGATGCCTTTGAGGATTTTGCGAGCTTCATCAATCGCACGTTCTTTCACCGCTGGCTCGAGTGAGTCTACCGAGCGATATTCGGCCATATGGACGATGTCATTGGCGGTTTGGTTGAGTCCTCCCGCGAAGTGTGAGAGCTGTTCGATGGTGTGTTGTTCTGCGAGCTCTTCGTCACTTAGCGCTGCGGCTGCGGCAGCTGCGAGTGGAATGGTTGATGCTGTGGATCTCAGGTCCGCACCGTAGCCAGCACGGTCGTTGTTTCCAGCCGTATGATTATGTTCACGTACATGGAATGGTGTGCGACTGACATGGGCGAGGTTCCAATCTCTCTCTTCCTTGCCCGAGGTGATGAACATCGTAGCACCTAAGAAGGATTTTACATCTTTCCAGAGAGATGTTTCCTCGGAGACATGTTGCATGTCATAAATTTTTTCATAGAACGCTTTGGCACCGAAGCCTTCGGTGTTAGCGAGTTTGAAATTGATGGAGGGCTTGAATGGGTTGAGGTTGAATGGCTTGGCGCCACGTTCAATCATCTCGCCCAGTTGTTCTGCGATGTAATAGGCATCATCGAGTTTTCTACGGTCATGTGAGTCATTGCCATCAAAGCGTCCATCACTGAAGAACTGATTGAGCAGATGGTTACGGATAGTAGCTAGGTTGTTACGCAATGGTTCATATTCAGCATATTCGGGATTGTAGGGGTCTTGCAATGCAGGCAAACCGCTTTTCTCAGCAATAAGCGCATCAAACCATTCGTGCTCAGCAGGGTTGAAGGTTAGCTCAGCAGTGAGCACAGCGTCTTTATAGCTTGCCCAATCAAGTGAGTTAATTGCAATAAACCGTCCTACTTTGGGCAGGCGATATTCCGTTTTTGGTTCGACAACACGTTTTAGATTGCGCCTTGCCTCGTCATCGAGTGCTTCAAGGTGGTCACCAAAATCGGGATCGGACCCTAGGCCAGCTGCGAAATCTGCGCCGTCATTATCATATTCATAATCTGCCATTCAGCACATTTCCTATCTGGCGCACTCGCATCATTTTAGCTTGCTGCGATTGCGCCATCGCCTTCACCTTCTTTATTGGCATTGCCAAGGGCGTAGACGCATAAATCCTCAAAGGACACATTGTTTTCCTGAGAGATTTTAAAAAGTTTTTCAAAACTATCCATCACGTCTTGGGGAATCGTGCCGCCACGCTCAGAGGATAACCATGATGATTGGTTTTGCAGGGGATGCTTTTTAGGGTGTGGCTCACCAATATAGACATGGAACGGGTGCTTCTGCCCGCCAAAGTCACAAGGAATAGTAAAACGTTTCATCCAAAGCCTCCCATTTAAAACTTCATCACTACGGTTATTGTAGCAACCTTATGTGAAGAGATTATGACAGAAACCTTAATAAATTGCTATTATTCTACTATTTTTAATCATTTTCTTATGTAACGCGATAGCGACGCTTAATGCGATATGGCCATATCGTTTGATTCTATGGCTTCCAAATGCTGCGCTTTACGATAGAGCGTGGTGCGTCCAATGCCTAATTTTCTGGCGATGTAGGAACGTGAATAACCCCTGCAGCTCAAGGCATAGGTAAGGATTTCATCTTCGATGTCTTGCAGGCTTCGCAAATCTCCATGTTCATCAATGGGAGTGATAATCGGCATAGTATCATGCAATTGTGTTGCCGCGCTGAAATGAGAGGTGTCGAGCAGGTTTGGCTCGTGGAAGATCAGGTCGTTTTCGTCAATCACCTCACCGGCATGGTTGGTGGCGGTCAAAAAGATAACTGTCTGCAGTTGATGCATATTACCTGGCCAGCTATAGTTTTTTAACTTATTCAAAGCGCCAGTAGAGAAAGATTGTGTGCTATATTCCTCTATCATTGCGTATTGCTGAAGAAAATAATGTGCGAGGTTTGGGATGTCGTGCTTGCGTTCTCTCAGAGGCTCCATGTTGAGTGTTTGCACTTCATGTTCAATACAATAATCGAGCAGAGCATTGCGGTTGAGAGTGAAGGGCATGACCGAATGGCTGATTATGATTTGGGTCGGTTGAGCATGGATTTTCATGAGTTGTTGTTGCCAAAATTGATGGGAACGTTCACTCAAGTTTCCTTTAGTCTTAATGTGGAGGATGCCGTTTTTAGCGTCCTGCAATCTGCGCAGCAAAATATCGGGGGAGAGTGCTGCATTCACAGTGACGATATGGGGGAATAGTTCTTTATTATGTTGTTTAAGATTTTGTACATAGAGGTTTTTTCCTGTTCCAGCTTCGCCTTGAATCAGAAAGGGGCGACCATAGAGCTTGATGGGAGGGCGGAGCATTGCATGTGATGGTAGTGTGCTCGCATTAAGGTGGTTATCTAATTTTTTGGGTAATGATTGCCAGTTTCCTGAAGCATTTGGTAGGGTTTGGTGTGTTGTGCGCGTATGTTCAATCGCATGCAATAATTGTGACGATGAAAAGGGTTTGGTTAGAAAATGCGTAGCGCCATGGCGCAGCATGGTCGTGACTAATGCATTTTGCGTGTGCTCTGCCACGATGAGGGTGGGGATGTTCACAAATTGCTGTTTTACAGATGCCATGAGTTTGAGGTTATAATCTTCTGAAGGGGTTAGACCAACAATTACAACTTCAGGATGTTTTTTCTGTGATAAGGATGCGAGCTGTATATTTTTAGAGTCGGCAGGGAAGCTATGTGAACGATATTCTGCACCACGTTGAACCATATTATCAAGCAAAGCACGTTGCATTGAATCTTTTTCTAATATAACAAGATAACACATAATAGCAAATCCATCTGAGGTTGTTTTTCTATGCAACCCATAGTAATCATTGTTAATGCAGAAAAGCAACCCTTAATGGTAATATTGTCGCAGTATTTATTACTATTAGTTGTATTAATGTGGCACAAAAATAACATCTATAGGATGTATAGATTTGTCAAATGCGTTTATTTATGTATCAAAAGGGAGCGATGCGCTCTAATCAGCCACGCGGTTAGTAGCGAAGTTATCGGCATAAGCCTTTGGCTTAATTTTACGTGTCTTTGGCTCTATCACGCGATATTTAAGACCATGCTTCTCAGCATAATCAATGGCGGCGTCTTTGGTATCGAACGTCAGGTTCAGCTGTTGTTTGGTGTCACGCATGCCCACCCAACCCATAAGCGGGTCAATAAACTTAGGAGCGCGTTCGGCGAACTCCACTTTCCAGCTATCTTTATTACGACCAGATTGCATCGCCGTTTTAGCCGGCTGATAAATACGAACTCTCATAGGGGAACCCTCATTGTGATGTTGCGTCTAGTATAACGCGATGTCTAGCCTAGTACAATAGTTGATAGCCGTCATTAAACTGTCATATAAATCCGCTATAGTAACTTTATAAAAATAAGAATAGCGATAAAAACATGACTAACAAACTTAAAATATCATTATGTACGAGCTGCAAAGGGCGCCTAGAGCACTTGAAGCAAACCCTGCCTGCTAATTTAAAAACTGTAAAAGAAGCAGGTTACGAGAATGTCGAGTTCGTGGTGCTGGATTATGGCGATGAGCCTGCGTTGGGGGAATGGATAAAAGAGAACTATCAAGATGAGATGAAGAACGGACGTTTAAAATATGTACGTTACCCTGATGCCAAGGCTTGGGAGATGTCGCATCCTAGAAATATGTCATTTCGCATGGGAACTGGTGAAGTGTTGTGCAACGTTGATGCCGACAACTTTATTGGGGAAGGGTTTTGTGATTATCTGGATAAGGAGTTTTCAGAAAATTCTGATATTATTATTAGGGCACAACATGGCACTCTAACAGACCGTCTCGCAGCAAGGGTGTTCCCCGATACTGATGCTGCAACATGTAAGAAAAGTGTTGCTGGAAGAATAGCCATCACACCAGATAATTTCAAAACAATCAGAGGGTATGATGAATCTATTATCGGATGGGGAGGTGAAGATGACCTTCTAGTAATGCGTGCTAATAATCATGATATTGAGCTCGTCACGTTAAATGATGTGGATATTGTTGGTGCAGCAATAAAGCATGGCGATGATTTGCGTATTGCAGAATTCTCTGATGAAGGTAAAACAGTTTCTGAGGATAGATTAAATAGAAGCTTGCCTAAAAGAATTGAAAGACGGTTTGTTAGGCATGAGAACTCAGAAAACTCTTGTAATATTGGCGGCAATGTTGGGTGCGGTACGGTCTATGTAAATTTTTCTGATGAGCCAACAGTGATTGAGCCATTAGAGCCGCCGAGAGGTAAGCAGCAATATAACATTTCAGGTGCATCTCCAGAAGTTATAGAGAAGGGTGACGACCCTTTGAGCTCTCAGCGCTAACGATTCTCACGTTTCTTTTTACGTTTGAATTTTTGTTCGGTGGAGCGTTTGCGTTCTGTGCGGCCTGATTTTTTGGGGCGGTCATAGCCGCCTTTTCCTTTGTTTTTATTGAACTCTGTGAGTGTAAAGCGTAGGCTTCCTGTTATGGCATCTGCCATGAGGAGAGTTACTTCAACGGCTTGCCCTAGGCTGAAGACTCTGCCTTTGCGGCGACCTTTGAGCTGTTGGGTTTTTTCGTCGAAGGCATAGAAATCATCGCTGAGTGTGCGCGCGGGGATGAAGCCATCGGCACCATTTTCGTCCAACCCAACAAACATACCATGACCACTCATGCCGCTGATGCGGGCAGGGAAGGTGGCGCCTACGCGTTCCTTCATGAAGGCTGCCATGTAGCGATCCATTGCGGTGCGCTCGGCCTTCATGGAGTTGCGCTCGGTGTCTGAGATGTGGATTGCAATCTCGTTCAGCGCATCATGTTGCATGGTTGTGCCATCATCACCAAAGTTATGTGCCGCAATGAGTCCGCGATGCACAATCAAATCGCTATAGCGTCTGATAGGTGAGGTGAAATGGGTGTAAGATTGGAGGGACAGCCCAAAATGTCCGTCATTCACTGCTTCATAGGTGGCGCGCATTTGTGAGCGCAACACGGCAGTATGAATAATGGGTGTTTCATCACGCTCATTTGCCGCTTCTAGCAAGCCGTTGAACAAGCGTGCATGCAGGTTGTTGCCCAAACTTAGCGTGTAACCTGATGGTTTTAACATGTCTTTTAGTGCAGATACTTTGGCGGCATCTGGTGCGCTATGCACGCGAAAGACTGCGGGCTGTTCACGTTTTTCGAGCGTTTCAGCGGCGGCGACATTGGCGGCAATCATGAACGCTTCGATGAGTTTATGGCTGGCAAGTGGGTCGCGCTTGTCGATGGCGGTGACTTGTTTTTCGTCATTCAACACAGGTTTGAATTCTGGGAAGTTGAGTTGCAGCGGACCACGATCCTTGATGTGTATCTGAAGCGACGCATAAGCGGCATAGAGGTTCTTTAGATAGTCAGGCTCATCATTGCCAGTGTCGTGCGCGTGTTGCGCTTGTTCGTACGTCCAGCGCGCATGTGAGCGCATCAGGCCGCGTACAAATTCATGACGCAGCGTTTCGCCTTCAGCATTCACCCATATATGCACTGCCAAGCAATAGCGATCTACATCGGGGTTGAGTGAGCATAATCCGTTTGAGAGCGCTTCGGGAAGCATCGGCACCACGCGGTCTGGAAAATAGGAGCTGTTGCCACGTTCGCGTGCTTCTTCGTCGAGTGGAGAGTCGGGGCGTACATAATGCGCCACATCGGCAATCGCAATAATCAGATGCCATCCACCTTTATTTTCAGGGTCTGTGTCTGGCTCGGCGAATACGGCATCATCGAAATCGCGTGCATCGGCACCATCAATGGTGATGAGCTTTATATTGCGGAGGTCTGCACGACCTTCGGTTAGCACGGGGTTTTCAGCCAGTTCAGCCTGTGCGATAGCATTATCAGGGAAAATCGTGCGGATGTCATGTTGATGAATCGCGATGGTGCTGGCAGCCCCTGGGTGATCCATATCGCCGAGGCGACGAACAATTTTACCTTGGCGCATTTCGAGATGTTTGCCTTTGGGAGCGGGGAGGGATTCGACCTCAACCAACTCGCCTTCGACAGCGCCGTTCATATCTTTCTCTGCGATGGAGTAGCTGCTTTTGTCTTTGCGATTGACTGGCTCGACCATGCCACCTTTAGCGGTGAGGGCGAATAATCCGAGCATGGAGGCTGCATCAGACTTTGGCAATATGCGTAAAATTTCTGCATTGGAATGATGTGCGGATATTTTTGACATCTTCGCCAATACGCGGTCATTCATGGCAGGGGCACGACCTTTTTGAATAGAACTTGCAGAAATCGTAATTGTAGGCGGGACGTGCTTTTCTTTCCAGTTGGCAGGCTCTGCAATGAGGTCGCCATCTTTGGTGGTGCCTGTGATGATGAGCACAGAGACTGGCGCCATTACTTCATCTTGTTTGCGGCTTGAGCGATTAACTTTAGGTTTCTTCTTATTCTCATATTTTACCTTGTCGTGCTTCGGCGGCTCATATGCAGGCTTATCAGTATCTGATTTTTCGTAAGAAGGCTTGTCAAGCATTGGTTTATCAACCTTTGGAGCATCACGACGTTTGCCCTTAGGGCCTTTGCCGTCACCGACTTTACGCAGACGTTTGCGCAATTCCTTCATCTGAGATTTGTCGATGTTGAAATGTTTGGCAACTTGCTTGCCAGTGGGTTGTGTGTCTTGGCTTGCTGCATATTCCCGCAGTTCCTTAACAGAGGGGAGATCCTTCATGTCTGGCGCGTCTGTACGGTCAAATACCATTTATGCTTTCTTCTTACGGGGTGCCCGTTTTTTCTTAGGGGCTGAGGCGCGAGCAGCAATAAGTTCCACGGCACGCTCAAGCGTAATCGTATCACCATCATCTGCTTTTCCAAGGGATGCGTTGGTTTTGTTATGTTTTACATAGGGACCATATTTGCCAGAGAAAAGCTTAATTTCCTCGTTATCATCAGGGTGTTTGCCAATCACGCGGAGTGGGTCATTGCCCTTTTTCTTTGAATTCTCTGCAATGAGAGTCACCGCGCGGTTCATGCCGATGGTGAATAAATCATCTTCAGCAGTGAGGGAGGTGTACGCACCATCATGCTGCAAATAAGGGCCATAGCGTCCGTTATTAGCGAGAATCATTTTGTCTGTCTCAGGGTGTTTGCCGACTTCACGAGGAAGGCTGAGCAGCTCAAGTGCTTTTTCAAGCGTCATGTCAGCGGCTTTGGTGCCTTTGGGTAGGCTTGCGCGCTTGGGCTTCTTCTCTTCACCCAGCTGCACATAGACGCCATAAGGACCTTTTTTCAGCCATACATCCATCGCATTGATCGCATCATGACCAAGTTTACGCGGCAAATCATCGCCTGCATCTACATCTTCGCCATCAGCATTTTTCTCGCCAAGCTGCTTGGTATGGTTACATTCTGGATAATTCACGCAGCCTAGGAATGCACCGAATTTCCCTGTTTTAAGCGAGAGCTTTCCGTCTGCACAGGCTGGGCATTTGCGGTCTTCATCGGTTACTTCTTGCTTGCCGAAAATCAGCGGTGCAAGGAGGGTATCGAGTGTTTCGATAACTTCCTGCATCGGGATTTCTTTAGCAGCTGTAATGGTGGTAATGAAATCACCCCAGAACTCGCGAAGTACTTCTTTATATTCGATTTTACCGGCTGAAATATCATCAAGCTTGCCTTCGAGTGATGCGGTGAAATCATATTCCACATAGCGTTCGAAGAAGCTGGTGAGGAATGCATTTACTAAACGTCCGCGCGTTTCCGCCATGAAGCGACGTTTGTCGAGTTTTACATAGCCACGTTCTTGCAGCACAGAGAGAATCGCTGCATAGGTTGATGGACGACCAATGCCGAGTTCTTCGAGTTTCTTCACCAACGTCGCCTCAGAATAGCGGGCTGGTGGCTCAGTGAAGTGTTGCTCTGGCTTCACTTCATCAAGATTGATTTTTTGCCCTACTTCAAGCGGAGGCAAAAGACGGTTTGTATCGTTTTCGTCTTTGTCGCCATCATCCAACCCTTCACGATAAAGCTTCAAGAAACCATCGAATTTTAGGATAGAACCATTGGCGCGTAAGGTTGAATTAGTTGTTTCTTCTTTGAAATCTACCGCTACTTGGTCATAAACTGCTGCTTCCATTTGTGAGGCGAGCGTACGTTTATAGATAAGGTCATATAATTTGAACATCTCATCATTGAGATATTTTTTCATTTGCTTAGGCGTGCGGGTGAGGGAGGTTGGACGAATCGCTTCGTGAGCCTCTTGCGCATTTTTTGCCTTGGTTGAATAGAGGCGCGGTTTCGCGGGCAGATACGCATCGCCATAATCATCTGTGATGAGCTTGCGGCATGCATCAATCGCCTCGCCCGAAATACTCACACCATCGGTACGCATATAGGTGATTAAACCAGTGGTTTCGCCACCAATCTCAACACCTTCATAGAGCTTTTGCGCCACTTGCATGGTTTGCTTGGCATTAAAACGCAGCTGACGCGATGCATCCATTTGCAAGGTAGAGGTTGTAAATGGTGCGTATGGATTGCGGCGTTGTTGCTTTGGTTTTACTTCGGAAACGGTGAGCGCTTTGCCCTCGAGAGCCTTAGTAACGGCGGTTGCTTTTTCTTCTGTCGTGATGGAGAATTTCTCGAGCTTATCACCTTCAAAATGGGTCAGGCGGGCTGATAGTTTTTCTTTTTTCTCAGTAGAAAGGGCTGTTGAAATATCCCAATATTCCTTAGAGATAAATGCTTCAATCTCAGCGTCACGTTCACACACAAGGCGAAGTGCTACCGATTGCACACGACCTGCTGATTTTGCACCTGGTAATTTGCGCCACAAGACTGGTGAGAGCGTAAATCCTACCAAATAATCGAGCGCGCGACGTGCTTGCTGCGCATTGACCAAATCCATATCAATCTCACGCGGAGCCTCAATGGCTGCTTGTACTGCAGTTTTTGTCACCTCATTAAAGGTAATACGTTTAACAGCAGTTTTCTTTTGAATAGATTTACGTTCCTGTAAGGCTTCTAGCACATGCCAGGCAATTGCTTCACCTTCGCGATCCGGATCGGGTGCGAGATAGAGTGTGTCAGCGCCTTTAAGGGCCTTCTCAATGGCGATGATATGTTTCTTGGAGCCGTCATCGACTTCATAATCCATCGCGAAATCTTCATCTGGTTTGACAGACCCATTCTTGGATGGCAAATCACGTACATGTCCGAAAGATGCAAGGACAGTATAGTCTGTGCCTAGATATTTATTAATGGTTTTGGCCTTAGCGGGGGACTCAACTACAACTACGTGATTCATTATTATCTCTCATTTTCGTTTGTACGTTGTCGATCACGTATCATTAGATTTACGAGGCGTCTCTAGCAGCATCATATACAATAGACACTAAACCTCCATGGTGGCGCTCTATCATGCCCGCTAGTTCCTTTTCAAGTAAAATATAATTAATAGTGGCAATGGCGATGCCTGTTTGTTCGGCCAAAGCATCTATAGAGATGGGGGTGGCACTCAGTTTTTCATCTATTAATTCTCGCAATGACGATATGTCACTTTCGTAGCTGCGGTCTTTGGGTTCGGAAAAATGTGGAGGCTCCTCAGCTGCTGCGGATGCAGTGAGTTTGGGTGAATTGTCGATAATATCTTGTGCGGATTCGGTGAGGATCGCACCATCTTTAATCAGTCCGTTAGTGCCTTGACAGCGCGGGTCAAGCGGAGAGCCTGGCACGGCGTACACATCTTTGCCTTGTTCGAGCGCAAAATTAGCAGTGATGAGCGAGCCTGATTTTTTGGAGGCTTCCACAACGAGCAGTCCGCGCGATATGCCCGCGATGATACGGTTGCGGTTGGGGAAGTGGCGTGCTTGTGGTGTGGTGCCGAATGGGGCTTCGGTCACCAAGCAGCCAAGCTCAGAGATCTTATGATAGAGTTCCTTATTCTCGGGTGGATATATCGTGTCGATGCCACCTGCAATTACCGCGATAGTCCCACTATCGAGCGAGCCGTGATGGGCGAATGTATCAATGCCGCGCGCTAAGCCGGACACAGTGTTATAACTCGCTTCACCCAACTCTTTCGCGATATTTTTGGCGAAGTTGCAGCCATTGGCTGAGGCGTTTCGTGCTCCGATAATGCCAATATTTTCGTGGGCATTCCATATCGGTGAGCCATGCATCACTAATACAGGTGGTGGGCTATGAATATGCAGCATATGTTCGGGATAATCCTCCTCGCCATACATCACAAAGCGAGCGCCTATGGCGAAGGTTTGTTCAATCTCCTGTTCTGCGACATTGATATCACAGCGTTTAATCGGTCTTTTGCGGCCGCCACGTTTGGCGAGTTCGGGCAGCATCTCCAGTGCCTTGGCGGCGGAGCCATAATGGTGAATGACATTAAAGAAGGTCGCTGGGCCTACATTCTCAGAGCGAATCAAACGCAGCGCATCCATGAGCGACGTGTTCTTGAGGGAATATTTCGGGGTTGGGGCCACGGGCGCCTCCTATTTAAAGGATGATTCATTTCCACTTAACATACGAAGAATATTTTCTTTATGACGATAAATAATGACTATGGCAGTGCAGCCAACATAGAGCGCAGGCTGAAGCCCCATTAGTGCGTAGGTTGCTAGAGGCATCACACAGACAGCCACTAAAGCTGCTTTCGCGGAGATGCGTGTCGTGATGAAGGTTGCTGCCCATAAGCCAATAAAAAGAGCGCCTAAAATAGGGTTCAGTACGAGCAATCCACCAAGGAATGTGGCAACGCCTTTGCCGCCCTTAAAGAGCAGCCATATAGGGAAGATATGTCCCATGGTGGCGATAAAGAGCCCTGCTGCTGCCATATCCTGTCCAAGCATGCGATAAGCGAGCCATGTGGCGAGCGCTCCTTTGGCGAGGTCGAGGAGGAGGGTAAGGGCAGCAAGCTTCTTGCCACCTGCACGCATCATATTGGTCGCACCAATATTGCCGGAGCCAACGGTGCGTAAATCTTGCGTGCCTGCAATTTTGCTGATGATCAGCCCAAACGGAATGGAGCCGAACATGTAACATAAGAATAAGCTGTAGAGAATATTAGGATTAATGTTCATGCTGAGCAGAATAAATGATTGGAGGGTGTTTTGTCTAGCAGAATGCGTTGTCACTGATATGAACGGGATTGACGAACGAGAAAAATCTGTTACATAGTAACCAAATCCATTAGTTCATCAATAGAGGTTTGCGTGATATGTCAAAAGTGATTCGTATTTCAGATGCATTACATAAAAGGCTTGCAGAATATGCGGTTGGGTTCGATAGCCCTGCCAATGTGATTGAAAAACTCCTGAATCAAATGGAGAAGATTGAGCCGCTCGAAGAGTGTGCTGTAGAGTCGTCACATGCATTATTGCCCATTAGATTGATTCCTGAAGATGAAGCACGTTTCAAAAAAGAATTGCTCAAAATTCGCAAAGCAAAATTGCATATTTTCTATGAAGATGGCAGAGAAGAAAACAAAACATGGAATGCGTTTAAGTTCGATAGCGACTCAAACGTTATGACCAACCTCCGCTCCCGCGCCGAGTTCCGCCAAGATGTCTGGCAACAAGATGGCATTGCCCGCGTTGAAGTGAGTATTGATTATACTCTTTAATGGCTTCGCAGCCGTGCATGCTCTGTCGTGTCTTTGACGCGCGCTTTCAGCACGGCGCTCCGCTATCGCTGGCGCGATGCTCTCGGCAGGCTCGAACGTGCTGTTCGCGCTCAGAGTCACCAAAGACCAGCGACTAACGACCATTCCCTTCTTGACTGATAGCGCGCTAAAAGCTATCACACATTCCATGTAGTAACATATAGTAGTTAAGGCATTATAATATGACCGATATAACAGCACTCACGCTTTCAGAGGCGAAAACAAAACTTGACGCGGGTGAGCTTTCCTCGCGGGAGCTGACGCAAGCATTTTTGGATAGAATAGAGAGTAAAAACGGTGAGTTAAATGCTTATATTACCGTAACGGATGAGTTTTCTTTGGCGGCGGCTGATGAAGCTGATAAGCGCATTGCAGCGGGCGAGGCGCGCACGCTTGAGGGTTTGCCGATCGCGGTGAAGGATTTGTTCTGCACCAAGGGTGTGCAGTCGACTGCGGGTTCAAAAATGCTGAAAGGCTTTATCCCTCCTTATGAATCTACCGTCACGCAAAATTTGTTTGACCAAGGGATGGTGATGCTCGGCAAAACCAATCTTGATGAGTTCGCGATGGGCTCAGCCAACATCACGAGTTATTATGGCGAAGTGAAAAACCCGTGGAAACGCGCAGACGGCAAGGATGTCGTGCCAGGTGGTTCGTCTGGTGGGTCATCCTCTGCTTTGGCGGCGGATTTATGTTTGGCGGCATTGGGAACAGATACGGGCGGGTCAATCCGCCAGCCTGCGTCGTTTACTGGTACGGTAGGTTTTAAGCCGACCTATGGCCGTTGCTCACGTTGGGGCATTGTGGCGTTCGCCTCCTCGCTCGACCAAGCAGGGCCTATGACCAAATCGGTGCGCGATGCGGCGATGTTGTTCGAGGTGATGGGCGGGCATGACCCGAAAGATTCCACCTCTTCAAGCCGCGCGATGCCGAATGTGCAAGCGGCGCTCGGTGGCAGCATTAAGGGCAAGAAAATCGGTTTGCCGAAGGAATATCGTGCAGATGGCATGGATGCGGAGATTGATGCATTATGGGAAAAAGGCGCAAACTTGCTGCGTGAGGCGGGTGCTGAGGTGGTTGAGATTTCACTCCCACATACTAAATATGCCCTTGCGACCTATTATATCGTTGCCCCTGCGGAGGCATCGTCCAATTTGTCGCGCTATGATGGCGTGAAGTTTGGGCATCGCTCCTTCGAGAAGGGAGACTCCATTGATACGCTCTATGAAAAGTCCCGTTCTGAAGGGTTTGGCGATGAGGTGAAGCGCCGTATATTGATAGGAACCTACGTATTATCAGCAGGTTATTATGACGCCTATTACCTGAAAGCACAGCGTGTGCGCGGACTGATTATTGAAGATTTCAAACAAGCGTTCAGCAAAGTGGATGCAATTCTCACCCCCACCGCACCATCCGCCGCCTTTGCGCTGGGTGAAGAGGTTGATCCTGTCACGATGTATCTCAATGATGTGTTCACCGTGCCGGCATCCTTGGCGGGCTTGCCTGCGATGTCACTCCCAGCAGGTTTAAACTCAGAAGGTTTGCCACTAGGTCTACAACTCATCGGCGCAAGCTATGACGAAGAAGGTTTATTCACCGTCGCCAGCGCGCTGGAAGAAGCATTAGAGTTTAACGCGAAGGCGGGGGCGTAAATCATGACATATACAATTCAAGGCAATACGGGTGAGTGGGAAGTGGTGATGGGCTTGGAAGTGCATGCGCAGATTGCTTCTGAGTCGAAGCTGTTTTCGGGGTCATCAACGGAGTTTGGGGCGGAGCCGAACCATCATGTGTCGTTGGTGGATGCGGCGTTGCCGGGGATGCTGCCGGTGATTAATGAATATTGCGTGCGCCAGGCGGTGAAGACGGGCTTGGGCTTGAAAGCAAAAATTCATAAGCGTTCGATATTTGACCGTAAGAATTATTTTTATCCTGATTTGCCGCAGGGCTATCAGATTTCTCAATTCCTTGATCCTATTGTAGGCGAAGGGGAATTGGAGATTGAATTGGACGATGGTTCAGTGAAAAAAATTGGGATTACGCGCTTGCATATGGAGCAGGATGCAGGGAAATCGCTGCATGAAGCATCACCTGATTCGAGCTTTATTGATTTGAATCGCTCAGGCATTGCCCTGATGGAGATTGTGTCTGACCCTGATTTGCGTTCGCCTGAAGAAGCGCAAGCTTATGTTCGCAAGCTCCGTGCGATTGTGCGCTATCTCGGCACCTGTGGTGGCGATATGGAAAAAGGTGAGTTGCGCGCGGATGCGAATGTTTCTGTACGTTTGGTCGGTGAGACTGAGCTGGGAACGCGTTGTGAAATCAAAAACCTGAACTCAACCCGCAATATGATGAAAGCGATTGAGTTTGAGGCGGAGCGCCAAGTAGAGATTTTGGAATCGGGCGGCGAGGTCGATCAAGAAACCCGTCTTTGGGATACGAGTGCGAATGAAACACGCACGATGCGCTCGAAAGAAGATGCGATGGATTACCGTTATTTTCCAGACCCTGACCTGCTACCACTTGAACTATCAGATGAACTCTTGGCAGAGCTTGAAGCGGAACTTCCTGAGCTTCCTGATGAGAAAAAAGCGCGCTATATGGCGGATTATGGCATGACGCCCTATGATGCATCTGTGATTGTCTCTGATCGTGAAAATGCGGCCTATTTCGAGGCGATGATGGAAGAGGGGGCTGACCCGAAACTGACCACCGTATGGATGACAGCGGAACTCTTTGGGCGTTTGAACAAGCTTGAAAAAGATATTCAAGGTTCTCCAGTCTCTGCGGTGCAGCTTGCGGGCTTGGTGAAGCTTATCTCGGGCAATGAGATTAACGGTAAAATCGCGAAGGTCGTGCTCGATGAGATGATTGAATCGGGCAAAGATGCGGACGTGATTGTCGAAGAGAAGGGCCTAAAACAAGTCACCGATATTGGCGCGATTCAAGGCGTGATTGATGAAGTGATTGCGAATAATGCCGACAAAGTGGCAGCCTATAAAGGCGGACAAGAAAAACTCTTCGGCTTCTTCGTAGGTCAAGTCATGAAAGCATCAGGCGGCAAAGCTAACCCCCAAGCAGTGAATAAACTGCTTAAGGATGTTTTGGGCTAAAAAATAACGCGGTGAGGGTTATCCCACCGCGCTTAGCCGAGTTTTTTATTATTATTTGTTATTGTTATTAGAAACGATATTTCGCGCCGACCATCACCACAGGATAGAGGTTGAAGTCGCTGAGGCTGTCTTCAAGCTGACTGCGCTCTTGTTCTAGGTCATTGGCGAAGAAGGGTGCGCTAGCCAAGAACACTGGGTCGGTTTGTGCGGTTAGTTCTACATCAGCATCACCAATATATTTCGCGCCTAAGTCGACACTCAACTCCCATTTACTATTACGCGATAGGCCGCCCGTATAGCCAATACCAAGATAGGGTTGCACAATGTCGCGCTCGACGTCTGCTGTGACGCTTTGCACTTGCGCGGTGT
>CALJMC010000129.1 GCA_937982385.1 uncultured Rickettsiales bacterium
TGGCAATGTAAGCGCCATCCTCTAGCATTATTCCACCACAATCCCTATGCGAAACAATTGCGCTTTGGGGTTCCAATGGGGTGGTTTATATATCTCATCAATACTCCATTTCATACCTTCTTTAATCCATCTTTCACGCCATTGTTCGTGAGTGATTTCTTGGTCATCATCATGATAACCGAATTCATAACCGCACGAATAACACATTTCATTAGAACCACCCATTGCTTCATTATAAGGTGGGTCTTGTAACCCCCCATAACCACACACTGGACATGTATACATAACTTATACTCCTTCTACCTTCTGTTATTCCAAGCATTCTATTTCTGCAGCGCTCTTCTAGCATAAAGCTCCCTATCCCTACGCGTGCGCCGCCACGAAACCGTGTGCGCGAAGTAGGTTTCTGGGGCTTGCTGCGTTGATGGTCGGGAATGTCATGGAGAATTTTTCCACCTTGTGCAGGACCGTATCTTTTTATCTGGTTCTCAAAATACCGTACCCCTGTGCGAGGAGGGTAAAAAGTGCGCGTAGTACCATCTTTATTATAGGCACCAAACAAATTTTTCTTAGGGTCGTATAGTGAGCCTCCTGAATGAATGGTTCCACCCTATCATGCTCAATTTGCACAGTCTAAGAGATTATTCTACTCTCACACCAATGCGGAAAAGTTGTGCTTTTGGGTTCCAATATGGTGGTTTTTCAATTTCCTCAATTGCCCATGGCATTCCGTCGGCAACCCAATTTTCTCGCCATTCTTCATGCGTTATTTCATCATCATCATCATGTACACCGAATTGAAAACCACAGCATTCACAATATTCAAGCGAACCTCCGCCAACATCATCATAGGCAGGTTCATTCAGACCACCATAACCACACACTGGACATGTATACATTTCTCATACTCCTTCTCTCTATTACTGCATCATTTTAATGTATGGGACGCTTTCCGCCAAGCCTTCTATTTCTGAGGCGTTCTTCCAGTATAACGCCGCCCATGCCCACGCGTGCGCCGCCACGAAACCGTGTGCGCGAAGTAGGTTTCTGGGGCTTGCTGCGTTGATGGTCGGGAATGTCATGGAGAATTTTTCCACCTTGTGCAGGACCGTGTTTTTTTTATCTGGTTCTCAAAATATCTCACCCCTGCACTCGGGGGATAAAATGTGCGTGTGGTGCCGTTCTTGTTATAGGCACCAAACAGATTTGTTTTCGGGTCATAATAACGAATATTCTTAAATTTATCCTCTATGGCGGGCAATTTCTGCCGTATCGCACGCTCACGAAAGGCTTGTGCTTTTTTGGCATAATCACGCGGAGATGTCGCGCCCACTTTCTTGCCTTTGCTCTCAGCATGTTCATTAAGTGTTTTTGGATTCCCCCAGCCATATTGTTGCGCAATATAATTAGGGCTGCTCACCCATTGTCCACCACCTGATTGCCCAGCGGGAATACGTGGTTGATTAGGGTTAAAGCCAGCTTTCATGCTCTCAAACAGAGCAAAAAGCGTCTCATCTAATGTCTTGCATTCGGCGGCACCATGAAAATCCTTACGCAAAAGCAAGGTTTCACGATGTTGATTCACGGCAAATCCAGTTTCGGCGATATGTAGTAATAGATGTTCCATATGTGCAAATATGTGACAGCATTCGGAGATCGGGAAGGGAATAATTTTATGTGGATTATGCACCAAGCAGCCAATTTTTCTGTTCAATCCTCGGCAAACAGGCTATAGAAACCTTCTGAAACAAAGGAACATTACCATGCTTAAAGCTCGCCTTATTCCCTGCTTAGATGTGAAAGATGGACGCGTGGTCAAAGGCGTGAATTTTGTTGGGCTGCGTGATGCGGGTGACCCTGTGGAGCAAGCGCGTATCTATAGTGATGGTGGGGCGGATGAACTCTGCTTCCTCGATATTTCAGCCTCGGTCGAAGGACGCTCTACGCTTTATGACATGGTGACACGCGTGGCGGAGCAATGCTCTATCCCATTCACGGTTGGTGGTGGCGTGCGCGCAGTGGAAGATGTGCGGAAGCTGTTGCTGGCTGGGGCGGATAAGGTGGGAATTAACACGGCTGCTGTCACCAATCCTGAGCTAGTGCGCGAAGCCTCCCAGAAATTTGGGTCGCAATGTATTGTGGTGGCGATTGATGCCAAACAAGTCGAAGATGGCTCTTACGAAATCTTCACCCATGGTGGACGCAACCCCACGGGCATTGATGCGGTTGAGTGGGCAAAAAAGATGGCTGAGTTTGGAGCAGGCGAGATTCTTCTGACCTCAATGGACAGAGACGGCACAGGCAAAGGCTTCAATGTCGAAATGACGCGTGCGATAGCTGATGCAGTGAAGGTCCCCGTTATCGCCTCAGGTGGTGTCGGCAAGATTGAGCATTTTGTTGAGGGCTTCAAGCAAGGTCATGCATCTGCATTGTTGGCGGCTTCCGTCTTTCACTTTGGTGAATTAACCATTGCAGAAGTAAAACAAGCCATGCATGATGCGGGTGTTCCTACCAGATTAACGTAAAGGTTCTCTCATGAGTTTTGCTACAGTAATAAAAGAACTTCAAATGGTCATTAAAGACCGCAAGGACGGTGATGCGTCATCATCCTACGTCGCTAAGTTATGTTCTACGGGTACCAAGAAGATTGCCCAAAAAGTGGGTGAAGAGGCGGTTGAAGTAGCGATTGCGGCCACTGAGAATGATAAAAAAGAAGTGGTGCAAGAAAGTGCAGACTTGCTGTTTCACTTGTTGGTGTTGTGGGAGAAGATGGAGATTGATGCTGATGATATTGGTGAGGAGTTAGCAGGCCGTGCGGGCCTCTCGGGCCTTGAAGAGAAAAAGAACCGCACAACATAAGCACTTTCTTTCTAAATTATTTTTAATCATAAAGTTATGTGATTGATGTACGAAAAATGTTAATTTCGTGCAACGGCATGTGTCGTATTCAAAAAAATTAAATATGAGGCAAACATGAAAATATTTCTAACAGTAGCAATGATGATGGCAGCTAGCTCGGCAATGGCTGCAGGTGGGGCCGCTAAATGGGGCTATGAAGGTGATGTTTCCGCAGAGAATTGGGGCACGTTAGCACCAGAATATGAGACATGTAGCACTGGTAAGTTCCAGTCTCCTATCGATATTACAGTCGATGTTGAGGCAGATGTTCAAGATCTGGATATTACATTTGGCGAGAGCTCGTATAAGATAACTGACACGGGACATGCGCTTAAGGCGTCATTCGGTGAAGGCAATTCATTCCTGACTGAAGGTAAGAAATATAAGCTGCTTCAGTTGCATTTCCATACTCCAAGTGAATACATAATCGGTGGTAAGCAGTCGCCAATGGTTGTGCATTTGGTGCACCAAAATGAAGATGGTGCATTGGGTGTGATTGGTGTGATGATTGAAGAAGGTGCGTCAAACCCAGCGATTGGAGCGCTTTGGTCAAACATTCCTGCAAAAGCGGGCGATGCGGTGCAAGTTGACGAGGCACTTGACCTTGCAGCTTTGCTTCCAGAAGATAAATCGTTCTATCGTTTTATGGGGTCGTTGACGACGCCACCATGTTCGGAAGGGGTGAACTGGTTCTTCATGCAAAAGCCAATCACCGCATCTAAAGAACAGATTGCAGCTCATGTTGCAAAATGGAAAAACAATGCGCGTCCTTTACAGGAAAAAGGTCATCGTTTGATTATTGACGCTAAGTAGCTTTTAGTCTTTTACAAATGGCACCATCTCACTATTGTGGGGTGGTGCTTTTTTATGTGAGGAAATGTTATGTCGTATGATTCAGAGAATATATTTGCGAAAATGATTCGTGGAGAGATTCCAAATAATAATGTGTATGAGGATGATTCTGTATTGGCATTTCATGATATTGCACCCGCCGCACCCGTGCATGTGCTGGTGATTCCCAAGGGTGAGTACACATCGTTTGATGACTTCGCCACCAAAGCAGGGATGGGCGAGGTGGCAGGGTTCTTCGCTAAGGTGCAGCATATCGCTGCCGAGCTTGGTGTAGTAGAATCAGGCTACCGTTTAATCACCAATCATGGTGCCGATGCCTCCCAAACCGTCCCGCATTTTCATGTGCATATCCTAGCCGGCGCACCACTTGGTGGATTGTTGGCTGGTGATGTATTGGCGTGTTAGTTTTGTCATAAAAGCTTCACATTTCATACCCATAAGACATGCTATAGTAATGGTTGAAAATGAATAATACTATGTGAAGTGATACGATTTGGACTTTTTTGATTTTAATTTCTTGGATATTTTCAGCGGCGGCAGCATTGAGGGCGGCGGGATTTTTGACGGCTTGGCTGATGGAATCGGAGGGTTGTTTGAAGGTGGCAGCGAAGCAGCATTTGAGGGCGTGTGGGCGGCGAGCGCGCGAGGCGGCGCGGGTGCAGCAGCGGAAGGTGGCTTCGCACATTTATTTCGTGCATTGGGCTCGAGCGCGGATGTTTATATTGATTATCTTATTTTTAAAGATTTGGGCGGGAATTCTCAACAAGATCAATCGTGGTTTAATAAAGCGAAGCAAGGCGAGCATATCACGCCAGAGCTTGAAGCTGTCCGGGATGTGGTGAAGGGGCATGGATTTGTCCTGAGTCAATTGCGTGAACATAAAGAGGTTAAGGGCGTTGCAGGCATATTAGAAGAGTATGAAACGCTTGGGACAAAGTTACCCGATGAAGAATTGCTGAAGCGCGCCACTCGTAAGCTCACAAGTGTGCTGCATCCCGACAGAAACAATGTCGATGAAACACTAATGCAGCAATTGAATACTGCAAGAGATACATTAAAAGATGCCAGTAAATGTGAAGAATATGAAAAACTGCGCATTGAGAAGCCCGAAGTTATTGAAGAAATTATGGAGAAGTTGGGCAAGACTGATTGGAGAGGTGCTTATGAGGGTGCACGGTTACGCCTAGAGGATTTAAGCAAAAAACCTGAGATTGTAAGCAAGTTTGAAGAAATGAGTCCCAAAGCTAAAGGCGGTCTCATTTTTGCTGGTGTGGCTGGGGTGGGGCTGCTCGCTTATGGCGGGGCGAAATATATGGAGAAACGCCGAGAGACTCAGCGCGCAAAGCCAGAAGATGGGCAAGCGTCATGGCAAGATAAAATAAATACAGCAGATGAAAAAGAAACAGAATTAGGGCTTGCGAGCCAACAGAGATAATAAAAGGAGAGAAGTTATGCAACGTAGGAATCAGACACCAGCACCTTCAGGTGGAAGCAATGTAGTCATGGGTGGCGGCGATAATGCAGGGTTTGCTTATGTTAGTGGCGAACAGCTCAAACAAGTGGATACACCTGTAGAAACTGTGCTCGGTGCGGCAAATGGCGCGCTGATGGGGGCTATTGTCGCATCTGTCGGCTCTGCTTTGGTAACCGCAGCAGATCATGGGAAAGACAAGCAAGCTATTTTGAAAAACCTTAAAGGCAAGCATCTCCTGCCAATTCTGGGTGCTTCTACCGCAATGGCTGGTTTTGGTGCATTGGTGCGTAATTCTCGTGCTGCGAAACATAATGAATGGAGTGAGCGTCATTATGAGTTCATGGATCAAAGCCAAGATGTTCCAGAACCAAAATTTAGTGATAAGGTACAATCCGAACGCTCGGAACGCGGAGATTCTACACCTGAAAGATAACCCCTATCTCTGTTCATCATCATTGGCGGCTTTGGGTGCTTCTTCGATATCTGCTTCGGGGAGTGGGGTCGTGTCACCCGCCATTTTAACGCGGGATTCTGGGAATCTTATATAAATGCGGCAGATGCGGTTGGAGGAGGTCTTTACTTCCATCACGCCCTGATAGAGCGAGACTAGCATGCGGGTGAGTGCCAAATTGATGCCCTCGGAGCGAATGAGGAGCGGGGCTTCTTTCTCATGAATATCAAGCAAATTGAAGAATTTGGCATTGGGTTCTATGTCTTCGGAATCAGCCGAACGCATATTATATTTCAGCATAAATACATATTCTTGCTCGTTGCTGTCATTGATCTCAACACTTGATTCAAGCAACATTGAGCTGCCATCAGCAATTTGGTAGGCGGCACCTGTCAGCAGGTTGAGCAAAATTTGGTGCAGACGGTTTTCATCAATGAAGAGCGGTGGCAAATTATCATCTTGGCGGAGCTTCACATCAATATGGCGATGTTGTGGCTGTTCCAAGAAGGTGCGCAGCGATTTGTGAATGACGAAGCTGACATTGACCGATTTTTCATAGACGATAAACACGCCTTGCTCTAGCTCGGCGATGGATTGGATGTCGAGAATCATCTGCCCAAGCTGACGCGAGCTCTTATGGATGTCGCTTGCCTGCTGGATATAGGCTTCGTTGCGAATAGGACCAAAATGCTGATCTTTAATGGTCTCAGCGTGCTCGCGTATGAAGTCGATAGGCTTGTTGAGCTCATCTGACATGGCCACGAGGAATTGCGTGCGGACTTTGTTCATGAGCTGTGCGTTTTCTTTAATACGACGCAAATAGGTGTTTTTAACGAGCAGTTCATCGGCGGTGCGTTGACGCTCACTGACATAGCGCCCGAGTTTTTTAATGTGGGCGGCGAGTTGTTCAATTTCTTTAGGTGCATTTTCTACGGTGCCAGTGAAGGCGCGCTGCCCACGTATCAAGCGCTGTGTTTCAACAGAGAGTAGCTCGACAGGACGAATGATGCGAACTTTCACGATCCATAGTACGAAGAGCAGGAGCAGGCAGAGGATTGCCATTTCAACGAGGCGTGGCAGCAGCAATGTGAAGAGTTGTTTGGAGCTGGTTTGCGCATCATAAGCGATGAGAATAATATAGGGGAATTTTGATGATGTCTCATAGAGTGCGTGTTTTTCATCTTGTTTGAAAAGATTGGACTTCGACAAAACGCCTGAAGGTTTTTTGTCGAAATCAATTTCCGTGAGGCTCTCGAACGGAAGAATATTGGTGTCGAGCCCGTCATGATCTGCGCTTGCCATGGTTGCGAGCGGTACCAGGGTTTTGCTCAAAATCGCATAGCTGATGCCTGAGTCTTGGATTTTGTCTTTAATATTATTCATGAGGCGGTCGATACTCATATAGACAACGAGTGATCCGAGATATTTTCCGCCGATATTCGTGATGCCCATACTCACAGGCAACACCCATTTTTCGGATACGCGGCTAATGACGGGACGTCCAATTTGTGGCTGCCATGTTTGAATGAGTGATTTTTTGGTGAAATCGCGGTCATCTACAGGAATGGGCTTCGTCAACAAGCCGCGATGACTACTAATGGTGAGGGCTTGAGAGTTATCAATCCAGCCAAAGATGTTTTGGTCTTTGTCGCCATCATCAAAGGAACGTAGCAAGCGGGAAACATGGGCGAGGTCTGCAGTGTCGATCTGACTGACTTGACGACCCAGTGATTCGAGCAGGTAGGAACTATTTTTGATTTCAACAATGAGCTCGCGGTCAATACGAATTGCCTCATTCTCCAGCTTGTTGAGGACGCGCTCGGCATGGCTCTCATAGGTGCCATAGGCGACCCATACAGATGCAATGATGAGCAGCACAAACATGAGGCTTGCGAACAACATAAAGTCGCGTGAGAGTGAAGATTGAATTCGAATCGGTTTCATATGTGCCAAGAGCCTTGATTTTGAACATCTCAGATGCCCATAGTTTACGTGTTTTACCTGCGGGTTGCAAATAAAAGCCTTGGCAGAATAGCGCCAAAAGCTTTATATCAGGTTAACAAAAGTGGTATTTCGTCAATTATTTTGTGTTAAATTATTATGGTTAAACTATGTAATATGATGTTGGGCAAGGGCCTTGGTGGCATTGAACAATGCGCCATAGACTATGCTGAAGCCTTGCTTCTGCAAGGGCATGAGGTGATGACCATCATCCACCCAGAGGCAAAAATTCGCACTATTTTGGATGAGAAAGAACTTTCTTATGAGGTGCTGTCGAATCATGGCTGGTGGGATATATTTGCCCATTTTAAGCTAAGAAAACTCGTGCAATCTGCCAAACCTGACATGATGCTGACCCATGGTAACCGTGCGGCAGGTTTTGCAGCACGTACGTTAAAGGGG
>CALJMC010000130.1 GCA_937982385.1 uncultured Rickettsiales bacterium
CTGAAAAAGAGGCCAACGTTGAGACGGTCCCCCTGCCCGCTGCAGCACCGCTCGTTGAAGCAAAGCGCCCTGAGACAAACCCTATCAAACCGAAAACGGCGGAATCTGCTCCTGCTCCAGAAAATGCAGGAGAGATTATCAAAGTGTCGACAAATGCAGGACGCCATCGTCTGCGTTTCCCATGGAAGAGCCCCGTTGCCAGCGCAGCATTCAAACGCGGAAATTATATTTGGATAGCATTTAATAAAGCTAAAAAATTCAATATTTATCATCTATCGAAAAACCTTCCTCCACAGATTGACAAAGTACGTGCTTTTAAAATTAAAAACAAAACGGTTCTTCAACTTCATATGGCAAAAGATGTGGCCATCTCCTTTGCTAAAAAGGAAGAGAATGATCATGGCTGGACACTTACTCTCGCCCGCCGAGGATCTACGCCCGAGACTATTATTCCCAATGATGTTGTGACGACAACCGAACTTGACCCTTATGTCATTTTACGCACCCATAACGCGCCCAAGCCATTTAGTGTTATTGACCCTGAAAGCCGCCAGAAACTCTTCATTATCCCTGTTTATAATTCAAGTCAGGGCCTTTACCCGAAGCGCGAGTTTGTTGATTTTGAATTAATAGAAACCGCTCAAGGCGCTGCGGTTGGCGTGGTTAATGACTCAACCTATCTCACACTCTTGCAAAATGGCATACGTATCTCCGCCAACAGGAAACAAGGCGCCACGCTCTCCCATGCCACACCAGAACTTTCTTTTGATGATATTTTAAAGGAAAAATCTACCGAGCATACGCTCTTTCCTTATAAAAAATGGAAAGCCAAAAATAGTGGCTTATTCACAGCACGCATGCAACGCCTCAACCATATGGTGACCGTATCCGAATCGGAAAAAGCACTGGTTGGACGAAAAAAACTTGCTCAACTTTACTTAAGCGAAGCGAAACATCATGAGGCTCTGGGCATACTTAACCGTATAAAAATGCTCAATCGTGAGTTTTATAATAATTATCAACTTTCGGCTCTTCGAGGCGCTGCAAACTTGATGATTCACCGCGTAAAAGAAGCTGAAACTGATTTCTCGCATCCCTCGCTTGATGATGAATATGAAGTAAACCTCTGGCGCCACACTATTGCCGTCATGTTGGGAAAACGTGCCGAACTGGTGAGCTATGCAAGCTATGATAAAAAATACACCTCACATTATCCGCCGAAAATGCGCCGCCGCCTTGCCATCGTTGCTGCGGACCATGCCATTGCAATTGGCTCCTACAACACAGCTCTGCGTATTTTAGACATTCTAAATGCCGATGGCGAGCTAGAAGAAATTGCAGATTATGTGGAATATATGAAGGGGCGTATTTTTGCAAAGCAAGGAAAAACACCTGAGACAAAACTAGTGCTAACGCGGCTACTCAACAACACGGATGACCGCTTTATTCAGGCACATGCAGATTTCACCCTGTCCAGTGCACTTTACCAAGCACAGCTCATGGACAGAAAGACCTTCATCAAACGGCTCGAAAATATTCAGCTCAAATGGCGCGGTGATGCGCTCGAGTTGAATGTACTGCGCATATTAGGAGAACTCTATGTTGCAGATGACAGATATTTGCAAGGACTTCGCACATGGCGAACGCTGCTGCAAGTATTTCCTGGCTCACAAGACAGCTTGGAAATTGCGGGTAAGATGGCGGACACGTTTGTAACACTCTTTAATGGCGGCAAAGCCAAAGAACTCAAACCACTCAAGGCATTGGCGACCTATTATGAATTCCGCGAACTCACCCCTGTCGGCAAAGCGGGTGACATCATGATTCGTAACTTGGCGGACAGGCTCGCTGCTATTGATTTGCTAGAGCGTTCAGCAGCATTACTCGAACATCAAGTTAAATATCGTTTGGAAGGTGAAGAACGAAGCCGTATTGGCGCACGTCTCGCCCTCATTTACCTACTCAATAATGAGCCTGAGAAAGCCGTAAACGTACTCAAACTCACAGGCTATGGCGACAATAATGACGCACTGCAAAAACGTCGCAACCACCTCGCCGCCACCGCCTATTCAGAGGTTGGCGAAACAATGACTGCGCTCGGCATCATCAATGAAGATTATAGCTTAGATGCCAAAACCATTCGCATGGATATCTATTGGGACACCAAGGATTGGGATAATGTGATTATCACAGGCGAAGATTTCCTCACTAGTCGCGCAGATATCACCCAAGCACTTTCCGAGAGTGAGAGCCATAACCTACTCCGTTTGGCGATTGCCTACACCTTTAAAGGCAATGCCTTGCAGCTCCAATATCTACGTGATTTATACGGCCCGCTGCTTGAAGGAAATGCGCTGAAAGATAGCTTTATGTTTATCACTAATGACCGCGGCACGATTGACCATAACAATATTTCGATGCTGACAAAAGACATCAGCAATATTAGGACGTTCCTTACCAGTTACCGCGACCAAATCAAAGAAAATGGTCTTTCTCAAGCGGTGAACTAAAAAAATTATACGAGTTCTCCTTGAAACGCACCCGACTTTCACCCTATACTGAGCGCTCACAGCTAATAATTGAGGACTTTTTATGACCGACAATAGCATTACCTTCAATCTGGACGCCCCCATCGAAGCTGTCGCTGACGATGAGCCGGGCTATCTTGAAGGCAAATTGCTAGTGGCGACACCCCTTGTCATGGGTGATGTGTTCACGCAGTCTGTTATCTATGTCTTTTCACATAATAGCGATGGTGCAATGGGGCTTGTTATAAACAAACCCGTTGATAGCATTCATAACGCTGCCTTGCTTAAGCAACTTGATATCAACATTAATCGCGATAATGATTTGGGAGTGTTTCATGGCGGCCCTGTTGATGAACATCGTGGTTTTGTTCTTCATAGTCATGACTATAGCTCGCCGGACACACTGCTACAGCAAAATGGTATTTCCATCACCACCAGCCGTCAAGTGCTCAAAGATATTGCGATCGGCAAAGGCCCAGACCATAAGATGCTGGTTGTCGGCTATGCTGGCTGGGGCGTTGGACAGCTTGAAGCCGAGATTGAAGGCAATAGTTGGATTACCATTGATAGCTCACCACAGCTCGTATTTTCAAGCGACCATGACACAAAATGGGTGCTTGCTGCACAAACCATTGGTGTTGATATGGGACGTTTCTCGTTCGCAACAGGTCGTGCATAGTTTCTCTGCCTTGTCATTTCCGCGAAGGCGGAGATTCAGTAAGGTATAATCTCGTGCATAGCACACAATAAAAGAGCTCATATGACCACTGCATTCCACGAAAAAGCTGATAGCTACCTTGAAGCAGCCTTTGACACACTTGAAGCGCAAGATACTAACGCGTTGCTCGAAATCGACCTAGAAGGCGGCATCCTCACCATAGAGCTTGAAGATGGTCGCCAATGGCTCATCAGCAAGCACGAACCAAGCGGCGAAATGTGGCTCTCCTCCCCCATCAGCGGTGGCTTGCATTTTTCAAACACCAAGCATGGCTGGACACTCTCCGACGGACGCGACATCTCATCACTCACCTCCGCAGAAATATCTGAGGCTAGTGGCGCTACTTTTACTTTTTAGGTGATTGGTCTTGAGAGTTTTGCAACGCTTGACGCTCAGCTTTTGCAACTTCTGTTAATTTTAGATTAGGTTCTTTAAAATTTTCAATCTCTTTTATGGCTTCTGCCATTGGTTTTCTGAATGTTGCCGTCATTTCATCAAAATTATCAGGAAGCTCCACTCCCATATTTTGCGCAAGTGATTCAAGCGTTATAATCAAATTATCAAATGCTGCAGTCACCACAGCTTCCCTCTCTAGAAGTGAATCTTGTGTGATTCTAATAGGTAATTTCCTTGCTATATTTTTACCTTCTTTTTCACCTGATACCTTTGATATATTCACCGCTTTTTGACGTACATCTTCTGGAACAGAGAAAAATTGCAACATAGACTCCAATTCCATTAAGGCCGTTTGCAGTTCATGATCTTGCTGATATATTTGATTAAGAAGTTGAACACTATCACTATCACTCAACGATTTTCCATTAAGGTTGTTCTCAATCCATCCCTGTAAATATTGTCCTGTCATTTGACAACCAGAAACGCGCCCTTGCAACATCTCTACTAATTTAATATCTGTTTTAGAAAGATGAGTTGCATCTTCTTCTACAGACATATTTTGTTGACTATCTCTTACTAAAGAAGGGTCAAAGCCCAACCTTCTAACCTCCGTAGGTTTATCTTCTTTTTTAAGTAAACGAAGTATTGGCATTTCTTGCATAGGAATGGCATCGCGTACTAACGCATCATGAGCATCCAATAATTCTTTAGGAAACGTCACACCATGCAGCTCAA
>CALJMC010000131.1 GCA_937982385.1 uncultured Rickettsiales bacterium
TACGGGACGCGCCAAACCTTGAAAAAGAGGGTCAGGTTGCAACCTTCCTGTGCCAGACATACATTCTCCTGTATAATAATATTTTTATATTATAGTGAAACCATAATAAAATGGTCAGCTTTCGCTATTATACATGAGGAATGTTACAGTTTCTTTACAGTGACACAACAAAAACACATTTTTGTCATAAAACTGTCATAAAAATAAAGGTCACTTAATAAACTATGTGCAAAATAGCATATGCACAACAGAGAGAGTGACGCAGCCTATTCAGCAACCGTGAACACGCCACGTGCGCCTTCAAGTGGCGTAAAGGCATCTGTGACACCAATCACCGTCTCAGCGCTTCCCAACATCAAGAAGCCACCTGGGTTCAAACATTGCTTCATACGCTCTAGAATATCGCGCTTTAACTCTTCTTCAAAATAGATGAGAACATTGCGCACCATGATGATATCAAACTTACCCATCGTCATGTAACTCTCTATTAAGTTCAGATAGTTAAACTTCACCATATCGCGAATTTCTTGTTTAATTTGCCAGCGATTTGCATCTTCTTGTTGGAAATATTTTAGCAATAAGGTAATTGGCATCCCACGCTGAACTTCAAATTGCGTATAGATCCCCTCCGCCGCTTTCTCTATCACCTTTTTATCAATATCTGTGCCGACGATCTCATAGTTAAAACCAGGAAATCTTAATTTATTCTCGAGCAAGGTCATCACCACAGAATAGGCTTCCTGACCATTCGAACATGCCGCACTCCAAATGCGTAATTTCTTAGTTATTGCGTTATTCTCTGTCAACACAGGCAATAGCTGGTCGCGCAAAATATCAAAGGGTGCAGTATCACGGAAGAACATCGACTCATTCGTCGTCATCGCTTCAATAAGCTCTTTATAGATTTCCTTATCATACGGCTTAGAGCGCAACAGCTGCACATAGGCCGCTAAATCAGGCAATTCATGTTTGCGTGCAAGCGGCTGCAAACGCGTTTCCAGAAGATATTGTTTGTCCTCTGTCAGCGCAATGCCTGAGCGTTGCTTCACTTCTTTAGCCAAAAATGTAAAATCTTCTGGTGTCATGTTAGTAAGCCTCTCCGAAAGATTTTGCAATGTAGGACGCCAACTTATCCAAAGGTAATTCAGCATCCTGTAAGTTATTATCAACAATAGCTTTGGGCATACCCCATACCGTGCTTGTGGCTTCATCCTGCGCTAGCACCATACCGCCAGCAGATTTCAGAGCCTCGGCACCGTGCAGCCCATCACTTCCCATGCCAGTAAACACGGCTAACATGAGGTTACTTTTATAAATATCAACCAAGCTTTCAATCATAGGGTCGGCCGCGGGGCGACAGAAATTCACCTGCTCGCCTTGATTGAGCGACACTACAATGTCATTATCTTTTTTGACCATTCTCATATGGTAATCACCCGGCGCGAGATACACTCCCCCCGCAACAACTACCTGCCCATCCTGAGCCTCATACACATCACGCCCAAGCTCTCGCATGAGATTTTGGGCCAAAATAGCGGTGAAAGTTGCCGGCATATGCTGGGTAATAAAAATAGGAACACGTTTGAGCTTGTCCTCTAATTCTTTCATCACCCGCATCAACACCTGAGGACCACCCGTCGAGGATGCTATCGCCAGCGCCTTCGGTGGAATCATAGGATACTTAATGCGCCCACTCGGCACTGCGGTTGAAACTTTACGTTCAAGCTTTGGCGCTATTTGCCTAACGCCGCCTAGCGCCTTTACCTTCAAGATAAGGTCGCGATAATAGATTTCACTCGAACCAGACACCGGCTTTTCAATATAATCGGAAGCACCTAATGTGAGACATTTCATACTCACACCCGCACCCTTCATTGTCAGGGTCGACGCCATAATCACTTTGGTTTTGGGAGATGCTTTAAGAAGCAAGGGCAGCGCTGTAACACCATCCATACGCGGCATTTCAATGTCTAAAATAATGACATCAACATCATATTTGCCAATATCATCCACCGCCTGTTGGCCGTCATGTATTGATGCAATCAGCGAAATCTCATCGACTGACTCGAATGCCTTCTTGACCATACCGCGTACCACAGCAGAATCATCGACAATCATCACATTTACGGTTTTATCGGACATGCATTTCTTTCAAAAGTAAAAAGCAAACAGCGGCTACATCAACCCAAGCTGCGTTAATTTACCTCGAATGATATCTTCATCAAATGGCTTCATCACATATTCATTAGCACCAGCGGTGATGGCTGCTTGAATATTTGAAAACTCAGTCTCGGTAGTACAAAAGATCACCACAGGGTCTCCACCATTCGCGGTGTTTCCACGCAACTCTATCAAGAACTCCAACCCGTTCATCACGGGCATATGCCAATCAAGCATAATAAGCGACGGTGATTCAGCTGCGAACACATCGAGTGCCACTTTTCCATCTTCTGCTTCGCACACTTCATATCCAAGTGTTTCAAGAATTTTACGCGTTACTTTACGGACGATCTTCGAATCATCCACCACCATAGCTTTTTTCATGGTCTTGCCTTTATGAGTAAGATTTACAGTTACAATTTAGAAATGCAGTATGACATAATATAACGTTAGTTTAACGCGAGAAAGTTAACATAGACTGAACATCGAGCAAAATAAGCAACTCTGTATCAAGACGACACACACCCACGGCCTTTTCTTGCCAGTCTTTGCCCATATTTGCAGGCGCTTTATCAATACGTTCATCAGGCAAGTTCAACACTTCACCCACCGTATCGACCATAAAACTATAGAGTTCGTCATGATGCTCCACTACTACATGCGTCGCATCTTCCCTAGTTTCACGGGCATCCATACCCAACAAAACACGCATATCTAGCACAGTTACTATTCGCCCTCGCAGATTAAGCGACCCTGCAATTTCAGGCGGCGAAAGCGGCACATTCGCAATTTTCATCGAACGCAACACATCGCGCACAGCCAACACAGCAATACCAAAGAGCTGCGTATCGACACGAACGGTCACAAATCCCTTCTGACTATCACTCGTTGAGAGCAGTGCATGCGTTGAGTCATCCAATAATGCTACGTCATTCATATTATGCATCCTCACTGATTAAGTAATCTGCCACCACTGAAATCAAACGCTCACGGTCTGTCTTCAGCACCCCATCATTCAAGCCACATTCATGCATTTTAGCACCGAAATTCACGTCCATAGTAGAGGTAAACGCAATAATTGGTAGATTAGCAATCGCTGCATCAGGCAACACACGAATGGCTGCCGTCAATTCAAACCCATTCAGCCCCGGCATTTCAATATCTGTAATAATCGCATCAAACGTCATGCGCTCAAGAATATCTAACGCATCCTCAGCCGATGGCACCGCTGTGACACGATAACCTGCAGCAGACAAGAACGGTACCGTCAGATTACGGAAGAACATACTATCTTCGACAAACAACACGCGTTTATCAGCCAAATCTTCCATATTATAGCCTTCAACTTCGGCGGCAATATCTAGCACGTCAGATAAGAAGCGCCCCACATCAAGCAAATCAGTAGTTTTTTCACCCATCACCAAGCTGCCCATATACATTTCTTTGCTAGAGCTCAGCGTCACAGCGGGTTCTGAGTTAATAATATCAATAATGGCACCCACCACTAAACCAGCCGTTTGACCATCATAGTTAAACACAATGACTTCGCACTTCCCTGACGCTGGCAACGCCATATTATCAATCGTTGCTAGACGCATCAGCCCATCACGATACTGCACGACAGGTCGATCACTTGAATATTCAATCGACGACACATCTATTTCTTCAAGGCGCGACACCAATTCAAGTGGCACAGCTTTCGGTGTTTCAGAACCATTACTAAAGAGCAAGAAG
>CALJMC010000132.1 GCA_937982385.1 uncultured Rickettsiales bacterium
CCTGCGATTAACCCAATAATCACCAGTATAATAGAAAGTTCTAGCAGAGAGAACCTTGTTGCTTCATAGCCCTAACTATATAGTTTGCAAAATATTAGTAATGTTAGGTAGCAAACGATAAACGCACCCCCTATCTAATCACCCATTGCAAACATCTCTCACGTATTTTTACTTGCAAATCATAGGGCGAATGTGAATAGTAGTATTCTGTTTAGTTAGTTCTTATCTTGGGGTGGATTTCATGTCCAAAAATCGTGTATTTAAAATATCCGCCATTGCTCTTATGAGTGTTATGGCATTATCCGGCTGTCGTTCTATCGTGACAGGTGTTGTGGGTGCCGTTGGAAAATCCACCGTGGAAGAACGTACCTTTGGTGAATCCATTGATGATGCCACCATTCATGCAGAAATAACACATTACTTCATTCAAGCAGACGTACAGGATATGCTGCCCAACGTCACCGCACGTGTGCGTGAGGGGCGCGTGATGTTGACAGGAACAGTCAATCGCGAAGCCACTGCACGTGAAGCCGTACGATTGGCGTGGATTGCAAAAGGCGTGAAAGAAGTAATCAATGCTCTTGAAATAAATGACAAAACCACCATCCTTGATGATGCAAATGATGGCTGGATTGAAACACAAATTGAAACGCGCTTGCTCGCCACACAAAAAATTAGTTCGCTCAACTATACGGTTGAAGTGGAGAACGGCATTGTCTATCTGCTCGGCGTTGCGCAGAATGAAGAAGAATTGCGTCGGGTCACCTATATTTCTAGCATTACTAAAGGTGTGAAGAAGGTCGTGAGTTATGTACGTCCTGCCAATCACCCCAGCGTAACAGAAAGAGAATAACCCCATGTCTCTTCATGTAGCGATACAAATGGATGCGCCAGAACGGCTCTCCCCTAAGGGCGATTCCACTATTATTATGGCGCTTGAGGCGCAAATTCGCGGACACAAACTTTCATATTACGACACCATGTCTCTGCAATTATTGAACAATGTTCTTTATGCAGATGTCACACCCATTACGTTCCGTGATCCACACATCCATGATGACTGGTATGAGCTGGGCGAAACATCGCGCCAAAGCCTTCATGAGGCGGATGTGATATTGATGCGTCAAGACCCTCCTTTTGACATTCACTACATCACCGCAACACATTTATTGGAGCATGTTCACCCTGACACATTGGTGGTAAATGATCCATTTCATGTACGCAATTGCCCTGAGAAAATATTCCCCATTCTCTTTTCCGACTATATGCCTGAGACGCTTATCACGGCATCACATGCGGCTATCCTGAGCTTCTTAGACGAGCATAAAGACATTATCATAAAACCACTGCATGGACATGGCGGGCATGGCATTTTCCGCCTACGCACCGGTGGCGACAATACGCTCGCACTCCTCGAGATGCTGGCTGAACGTGACGAAGGCGCCATGATGGCACAACGTTTCTTACCCGAAGTATCAGATGGTGACAGACGGATTATTCTGATTGATGGAAAAGTTGAAGGTGTACTAGGTCGCATCCCCGACGAAGGTGAAATACGTGCCAATTTCCGTGTGGGCGGCACTGCGGCGGAAGCTGCGTTGACTCCCAAACAAAAAGAAATTTGCGCTGCCATTGGCCCCGAGCTGAGAAAACGTGGATTGCTCTTTGTTGGGCTAGATGTGATTGGTGATTGGCTCACTGAAATTAATGTCACCTCGCCTACAGGACTTCGCGGCGTGAAAGACCTCTATGGCACGAAGCCCGAAGTGGCTATTTGGGATGCGATTGAGTCAGCCCGCTCTTAACGTATGATTTAGATTTTCTCGCAAACTCCTGTAAACGCTGTTCAATTCCTCCATCTCCAAATGCCAAAAATGATGGATTTAGGTAACGCGGCTTGTCCTTTTCTATCGTCTTATTATAGCTAAATGTACCACCCATAGCATTCACCACATCACCGCCAGCCGCTTTCACAATCGCATGACCTGCCGCAATATCCCACTCACTGGTGGGGCCGAAACCCGCCACGGCATCATAGGCGCCGTCCGCCACAACACAAAATTTATAGGAGCTCGCCATATATTGGGGCGTTAAAAACTGCTTCGGTAAAGTCACATCACCTTTATAGGCGCGTTCACTCATAATAACGCTAATATCACGATTTTCCGTCATAGGCTTGGTGTGAATCGTTTGCACCTCACCGCCACAAGACTGCTTATAGCTACGGTTATGCTTGCCATCACAGACACCCATATAGGTTATGCCACCATCCATTTGGGGGGCATTAATCACCCCCAGCACTGGTTTTTGGTCATGCATAAGCGCGATATTAACCGTAAACTCATCACCGCCCACCTTGAAAGGCTTGGTGCCATCAATGGGGTCGATTAGCCAATAATAGCCAATCTTTAATGTGTCAATGGACGGCCAGTCGGCTTTATTTTCTTCTGAAATAATCGCAATATTTGGTGTGAGAGCACGCAGCCCATCGCAAATGATACGGTTTGCCTCTAAATCAGCGTTGGTCACGGGAGAACCATCCGCTTTTATTTCTGTCTTCAAGCCCAACTCTCGCAAACGCACTGCTTCTGCCCCCGCTGCTATCGCTATATCACGCAGCGTAAACAAAAAAATGTCGCTCTCCAGCGTGATGGTATCTGTACCATTATTGTCCGTTTGCATCGTACTGTGCCATCTTTCGTGTGATTTTTTTTTACTTATAACCCGATTTACAGTAATCTAGAGATTATATTTTATATCGACAGCGATACATTCCGTGTCACTGATTCCTGACATAACCACACATATCATAGCACAACAATAGGCACATATCATGGTTGATGATTACAAAAAGATTTATGACGCGAAAATTGCGTCCATTCTAGGCAAACTTACAAAAAAGAAAAACACGCCAAAGATGCAAGCGTTTGTGCGTCAGTTTTGCGCAAAAATGCCGCTGAAAGATATTGAAGTGCTCGACCCCGCATTCGCCGCCACAATTGTTGAGGAAAGCTATAACTTTGCGTCATCACGCGAATTAGGAAAGCCTAAATTGCAAGTGATTGAGTTGGATCATGAAAAGGTAGGCCTGAAACGTCGCCGCGCTGTGGTTGAGCTACTCAATGATGATATTCCTTTCTTGGTCGATTCCATCTCTGCGGAATTAGTGCGCCAAGGCTTTACTATCCACGAGACTATCCATCCACAGCTTTACGTGGAACGGAATAAAAAAGGTGGAGCGGAGCGCTTTGCTGATGCTGATGACAGACGCGGCGTTCAAGTGGAGTCCCTCATCCATCTGCAAATCTCTGCTTTGCCTGACACCATCACCCCCGAAGCCCTGATAGCTGATTTGGAGCGCGTGTTGGAACATGTGTTTCTCTCCGTGCAAGACTGGCAGCCTATTTTGCAAAAAGCCCGTGATATTCGTGATGACATCAGCACTGTTATGTTCGGGTTTTCACGCGATGAGATTCAAGAAGTCTATGATTTCATGAATTGGCTCTGCAACAAGAATTTTGTGTTCCTCGGCTATGTCGAATATGATTTTTACGATAAGGATGGCAAGGAATGTTTAAGCCTCGTCGAAAAATCGGAACTTGGTATTTATAAAACCGATAATAATGATCTCAAGCAGCGCGGGTTGATGGGCTTGCCTGAACAGCAACGCCAATTTGCCAGAGAACCGGCGCTCATCGATATCACAAAATCCAACATTAAATCTATTGTCCATCGCCCAATTCATATGGATTATATCGCGATTAAACGTCTCGACTTCAAAGGCCGCGTCATTGGGGAACGCCGTTTCCTCGGTATGTTCACCTCGATTGTCTATTATCAAAGTGCCGATAATATTCCTTTCATCCGTCGCAAAATTAACCGTACGCTAGAACTGGCCAATTATGACGTAAACAGCCATAAC
>CALJMC010000133.1 GCA_937982385.1 uncultured Rickettsiales bacterium
AGAGGGTGTTATGGCATCTACATTAGAAGAAAAATGCGTTGAAAAAGGGTTGAAGATGACTGAGCAGCGCCGTGTGATTGCGCGTGCATTGTCTAGCTCTACAGACCATCCTGATGTGGAGATGCTCTATGGGCGTGCAAATAAAATTGATAGTAAAATCAGTATTGCGACGGTCTATCGTACTGTGAGGCTTTTTGAAGAATATGGTATTATCGAGCGTCATGATTTTGGTGATGGGCGTGCGCGTTATGAAGAGGCGGGAGCGGAACATCATGACCATCTTATCGATGTGAAGACTGGAAAAGTTATTGAATTTTCTAATGATGAAATTGAGAAATTGCAGGAAATGGTCGCGAAAGAACTCGGCTATAAACTGGTTGATCACCGTCTCGAGCTCTATGGCGTTCCGCTAGACGAGAAGGCATCATAGCATAGCATTATGCCATTTGAACCCATCAGTTTAGGAAATTTGACCGTGCGTATCGCTACTTCAGAAAATGAGGTGGAGTCGGCACAACGTTTGCGCTATGAGGTTTTTTGCGAGGAAATGGGCGGCACAGCTAAGCCCGTGGAAGGCATGACTAATATTGATACGGATGAGTTTGATGCTGTGTGCGACCATCTCTTGGTGATACATAACAGCGTTGACGGCGGTGAAACAGTGGTCGGTACCTATCGTTTGCTGCGCGGCTCGCAAATGCCGAGAATTGGTCGCTTCTATACCGAAGCTGAGTTTGATATTTCAGCACTGAAAAACTTTGATGGTAATATTATGGAACTTGGGCGCTCTTGTGTGCGTAAGGAATTCCGTACGCGTCCAACCATTCAACTGTTATGGCGTGGTATTGGTGCTTATGTGTCGCATTATGATGTTGGATTGATGTTTGGTTGTGTGTCTTTTGCGGGTTCAGACGTGGAGGAGCACCGTGAGGCATTGCGTTATTTGCGGCAATATCACTCAGCACCTGATGATTTAACGTTAGTGTCGCTGCCGAAGCATTATACGCCGATGGATGGCGCACCGCTCAGTGATGAAGAGGCAAAGCAGGCCTTCAAAGCACTCCCCGTCTTGATAAAAGGCTATTTGCGTTTGGGCGGTATGATTGGTGATGGTGCGTATATTGATACAAAATTTAATACCACGGATGTCGGAATACTGGTACGTTTTGATACGTTGGGCGAAAGATATCGCTCACGTTATGCACCAGAGTCACAAAAAACGTAAGAAAAAAAGCCTATGATTGCATTGCTTCGCGCATTGATAAAAGCCCCCTTATTGCTCATGTTAATGTTGTTTGCATTGGCGTTGCTGAGTGTGATGCGCGTGCTGGCATTGCCGCGCGATGCGGTGCGGATGTGGCTTTATAAATGTTGCCTCTTAATATGCGGCATGAAGGTGGACGTGGAAGGGACGGCTGCGCCAAAACCCTCATTATTGGTGAGTAATCATCAGAGTTATCTCGATGTGATTGCGCTGGGTGCATCAGCCGATATGTGTTTTACGCCCAAATTGGACGTGGCAAGCTGGCCATTGATTGGGCCTTTGGTGCGAGAGTTCGGCGTGGTGTTTGTCAGCCGTGATAGGCACAAAGCCAAAGAAGTGATGCGTGATTTGACGGCAGAGCTGGAAGCCGAGCGACGCATTTGCGTCTTTCCCGAAGGCACGACTAATGATGGTCGGAGCTTGCAAACGTTCAAAGCGTCACCCTTTAATCTGTCAGAAGTCTGGCGTGAAACCCACCCTTCCACCTTGCCCGTACAACCTATCTCCGTTGTGTATGAAGCCGTAGACGGCAAGCCAATGGATGATGCATCATGGGATAAGGTCGCATGGTATGGCGATATGGATTTCTTCCCACATTTATGGACGATGTTACAATGCCGTAGCATCAGCGTGAAACTCATCTTTCATGAGATTGTAGCCATTGACGGCGCTGACCGCAAAGCCATCGCAGCCTATGCTGAGAAGGTGATTCGAGAATCGTTGCCTATTGTGAATTAGCGTTGTTGTGTATCAGGTGTCTGTTCAGGGTGTTCTCTTCTGAACAATGCGTAAGCGGTAATGGCACCCAATGCCACCGCACCACCAATTACAGCCATCTTTGTTTTTGAGAGATTTAAAGTATTTTTTGTGCTGGCAAGTTGGTCAAGTTTGCTATCTGTCTTTTTCATTAGCGTATCAAGATTTACATTTGCCTTAGCCATGCTTTTTGCAAAGCGTGTATGGGCTATGTCAGCTTCGAAACCTAATTTGGTTTGCATATCTGGAGTAGCTTTATGAAATTTTTCTTGTGATGTTAAAAGTTCTTCTGCTGCTGATCTGACGCTTTTATTGTGTGAAGCAAATACGGTTTCTATTGTTGCTTCTGGTTGCGCGAGGATATGATCCGCAATTAACGTTGCATCTTTTCTAGGCAGATGCTCCAACGCATCAGGGTCAGTGCTTCGTGCGGCAATTTCGTATAAAACGTTTCGTGCGTTACTGTTGGTTTTCATTGTTCATAACATTCATTTATTTTTACTATGACTATCATACATTAAAAACACCCTATTGTTCATGACAGTTTGATGACATTTTGGTTGTTGATTTTTATTAGGGGCACTATGTTTATTGCTAACGAATAACAACTAAGGATTCCCACTATGCCACTTGTTGAAATTATCCCGCCAGCATTTGATGTGCAGCATGAGATTGCCTATGCGACAGCCAATAATTTTACGGGGAAGCCGGTCTATAGCCGTGTGGCGTGTTTTCTGCATCCCGAGGCAGCGGAATGTCTGCAAAAGGCTATCGGCTATGCCAAAGAGCTGGGGCTGGGCGTCAAGATATTTGATGCCTACCGCCCGACTGAGGCGCAGTGGAAATTGTGGGAGCATACGCCTGACCCTGACTTTTTGGCACATCCTGAGCGTGGTTCGCCGCATTCGCGTGGGGTTGCGGTGGATTTGACTTTGCTCGATGCTGATGGCATTGAGCTTGATATGGGCACGGGTTTTGATGAATTTTCTCCCAAGTCGCATCATGGTGCTGCGGACGTGAGTGCGGATGCACAGCGCAATCGTCACATTTTAATGGGGATTATGACCTCGGCGGGTTGGGACTTTTTCCGCAATGAGTGGTGGCATTATCAGCTGTTTAACAGTCGTGAATATACGCTCTATTCTGACGTTGAAGCGGGCACCAACATGATGGAATTTTAATGCCAGCATCCGCCACACTTGCGCAGCAACATGCCTCGGACCCCAACCAATCGGTATGGGTGGCGGCATCTGCGGGTTCAGGCAAAACCAAGGTGTTGACGGATCGTGTGTTGCGCTTGTTGCTCAGTGGTGTGCCGCCGCATAAAATTTTGTGTATTACCTATACCAAAGCGGCGGCAGCAGAGATGCAAAACCGTATTCATAAGCGACTCTCCAAATGGGTGATGATGGCAGATGAGGCGCTCACGGCGGAGCTTGAAGCACTCACGGGGCAGACACCTTCGCCCGATTTGCAGCGTCGTGCACGGCAGCTTTTTGCACTGATGCTTGAGGCGGTGCCGAACATTCGTATTCAGACCATTCATGCGTTCTGTCAATCGGTGCTGGCGCGTTTTCCGATGGAGGCGGGGGTTCAGCCTGGATTCAGCGTGATGGAAGAACGCATGTCGCAGGAATTGCTCGATATCGCCGCACATCGCCTCATGCAATATGGCGACAGAGAGCATGTGAGTGGTGATATTGAAGAGCGCCTGCAACAGGCAATCAAGCATGTGAGCATGCAGTTGGGCGAGTGGGGTTTTGACAAGGTGCTGAGCGCTATCATTGGCAAGCGTCAGGCCTATCATCGGTTGTTGCGCGCTGAGTTGCCAAAGGTTGAACTCGCGATGTATGCATCAGAGGGTTTTGAGTCGTGCGATGTGACGGCGGATGATTTTGAATATCTTATTATGCCTGATGATAAGGCGCGCACCACGCTTCGAGAAATCGCCGAGACGCTAGAGGTTGATGGTGGGAAAAAAGATGTCAAAAATGCCGAATATTATCGTGCTTTTTCGTATGTTGAAAACACGCCAGCCCCAGAAATAGTATATAATTATCGATGCTGTTTAATGAAGCAGGATGGCGACATACAAACGAAGCATATTCATACCAAGAAAATACGCGATGCTAACCCACATTGGGTAAAGTTTTTGCAAGAGAAAGCAGAGATATTTGCGGAATATGAAGAGCGTATCAATGCTTTGAAAAGTGCGCAACTGAGTAGTGATATATTGCATATTGCTGCGACCTTGTTTGGCTATTACAGCACGTTGAAATTGCAACGTGGTTTGATGGATTATGATGATTTGATTCTGCGGGCACATCGGTTGATATGTGGCGATAAGATGTTGCCGTGGGTGTTGTATAAGCTTGATGGTGGGATTGATCATTTGCTGCTTGATGAAGCGCAGGATACCGCACCGATGCAATGGCAGATTATGGAAGCACTCAGAGATGAGTTTTTCGCAGGGGAGGGACGCAGTGAGGCTGAGCGCACTTTATTTGTGGTGGGTGATGAGAAACAATCTATTTATGGATTTCAAGGTGCTGATGTTGAAGGGTTCGTGATACGCCGCCTTGCTTATCGGCATATGATTGAAGCGCAGGGTTACCCGTTCGAAGAGGTGCTGATGGATATGTCGTTCCGCTCGACGCCTGCAGTGCTGGCGGCGGTGGATGCGGTGTTTGCGGGTGATGATGCGAAAAAAGGTGTAGTGTCTGATGTGGATTATGTGTTGAAACACCGTGCCTATCGTGCTGAGCATCCTGGGAAAGTGGTGGTGCAGCCATTGGTGCAGGATGTGGAAGAGGCACGTGAGCTTGAGTTGGTGTGGCACACTAAGCGTCAAGAAGCAATGAATCCTACACGGAAACTAGCCGATAATATGGCGAAGATGATTGCGGGTTGGCTGCGCGAAAAACGTCAGGTTGACGGGCGGGGAAGAGAGGTGCGGCCGCGTGATATTATGGTGCTGGTGCGTCGTCGCAATGATTTTGTGGAATATTTGTCGCATGCGCTGAAGGCTCATGGAGTGCCCGTGGCAGGGGCGGATAAAATGGCGCTGCCTGACCATATTGCGGTGCAGGATTTAATGGCGTTGCTTGCCTTTTTGCTGCAACCTGCTGATGATTTAAGCTTAGCGTCTTTGTTGAAATCTCCGCTTTACGGCCTTGATGAAGAGACATTATTCTTATTATGTGATGGCCGCGGGCGGAGCACCTTATGGGAACATGTACATAGTTATGCAGGCAATGGCGAGGCAGTGTTGGTGGCTCAATCTGAGTTGGATGCGATGCTTAAAAAGGCGGATTATATCACGCCCTATGCGCTTTATGCGGAGTTAATTTATGCACGTAAGGGACGACAGCGCTTTGTCGCTCGGATGGGCGCAGCGGTGGGTGAGGTGATTGCAAGCTTTATGGAAGCATTGCGTGAATATGAATCGAGCCATATGCCTAACCTTCAAGGGTTTCAGGCCTGGATGCGCGCAGGCGGTGGCGAGATTAATCGTGATTTGGAGCAACTCGCCGATGAGGTGCGCATTATGACGGTGCATAAATCGAAAGGGCTACAAGCGCCAATCGTGCTGTTGCCAGATACGACTGCTGTACCATGGGCGAAAATGAAGGATACGCTGATTGAAGATGAGCAGGGTTTGGTGAAGATGAATCGTGCCAAAGGGGCGAGTAGTGCGGCGATGTTGCGGGAAAAAGACCGTATTATTTTTGCGGCAAAGCAGGAATATAATCGCTTGCTCTATGTTGCGATGACACGTGCGGAAGATGAGCTATATGTGATGGGAACGCAGGGAAAAATCAAGCGCGATGGAGCTTGTTGGTATGATGCAGTTTCGTGTGGTATGCACATGCTCGAAGCTGATGCGCTCGAAGATGGAACACTGATATATGCGGATAAGATGGCGGCTGCCACGTCAGAAGAAGAAGAGAAAACATTGTATGAGCTGCGTGAAATGCCGGAAGTTCTGTCGCTCTCAACCGCTCCAAAGGAACCCTTTGAAGAGCGTCCCAAGGCGCCTTCTCAAGCGTTAGGTAGCACCGAGCAGCCCGCTGCACTTTCTCCGATTCAAGTGATGGAGTGGCAGGCGAACCAGAAGGATGTTCTGCTGGCTCCTGTTGAGCGTGGGAATGTTATTCACCGTTTGTTGCAGCTTCTGCCTGATATGCCAACCGAGAGCCGTGAAGTAATGGCGAGGGCCATGCTTGAGCAAGTAATCACTAGTGATGCGGCTGATAAAGAGCGCTATATTGATGCGCTCATTAAAGAGGTAATGCAGGTGATTGAACACCCTGAACTTGCACCGTTATTTGGTACGGGAAGTGTGGCGGAAGCATCGGTCGCAGGGCGATTGGGTGATGGGCAGCTCTATTCGGCACAGGTGGATAGGCTTGTGGTAGGCGATGATGAAATAATGATTGCCGATTATAAAACAGGGCAGCCACCACGTACGAAGGATGATATTCCGAGTTATTATAGTGAGCAAATGCGGCTTTATGGTGAGTTGCTGGCAGCTATTTACCCTGACAAAACCATCACAACTATTTTGATTTATACGGCATTGCCGGCGCACTATACACTGGAAATGAAAGCGCCTTACATCCAGCCTTCAAAGTCATCTGCGTCGTAGCTATAGCTGTTGTCGAGAGTGAAGATGAGTACAGCGCTGTCGCCACCTGCGCTACCGTCAGCATCATACCATAATTCGTTGTCGGTGGTATCAAACATGAAGGTGATATTACTGCCTGAACCAAAATTACCACCCGTGAAGTTGATGCCAACATCAAAGATGTCTAGGTCATCTACTAGCGTTACGCCGTCTTTTGCGCCGTCACCTGAATTGAAGGCAAATGTTGTGTCTGATAAGGCGAAGACATCGTTACCATCACCAAAGTCTGTAATATGGTCGTCATTGCCTGCGGTGCTTTGTGAGAAAACGAAGGTGTCCTCGTCATCTCCGCCAGTCAAAGTATCTTGACCCGCGCCGCCATCTATCGTGTCATCATCATTCCCAGATGTAATCTGGTCATCGCCATCTCCACCATTAATGTTGTCACCTTGAGATGTGGCAGTGATGGTGTCATTGCCTGCGCCGCCATCAACCGTGTCAGATCCCGCCCCACTATAGATGAGGTCGTTTCCTCCGCCGCCATCAATGGAGTCTGCGCTGCTGAAAGCTGAGACGTCGATAAGGTCGCCGAAGTTTCCTCCTATAATTGTGTCTGATGATGTTGTGCCGTAATAGACATCACCAAAGAGGAGGTCTAAATCACTTGCTGTGAAGACGCCATCGAGCGTGATACTGAATGAGGAGCTATTGTGATCGATGAAGGTTTGCGAGCCGTCATCTGTGATGGTGAGCTGACTGATATCTGTAATGCTAGCGTCTGAAATGAGGATTGAATCTTCATTTATAGTGTAGTCGGTGATGCGATCTGACGTGGTTGTCGTGGAGTGTGTGATGTCAGAAAATATGAAGACATCATCATCGCTTCCGCCTTCTAATATATCAGCATCGTCGCCGCCATCGATGAAGTCATTACTGCTTCCACCAATGAGTGAGTCATTGCCAGTTTCGCCATTTATGACGTCACTTTGGGAAGCACCCGATATGGTGTCATCTCCTGCACCCGCATTAATAGTATCGCGACCTGAACCAAGACGCACTAAATCATCACCATCGCCGGATTCTATAAAATCGTTTCCACCTTCAGTGTTGATTATATTGCCTAAGTCTCCACCTATAATGGTTTCAGAGCTTGAGGTGCCGTTTGTAATTTCACCAAAAAGTAGATCTAAATCTGCATCGCTATAGACGCCATCGAGAGTGATTCTGAATGATGAGCCGTTATGGTCTAGGAAGGTTTGCAAACCATCATCGGTAATGGTGATTTGGGTAGCCCCATTTCCTATTCCTGTAATGTTTGTGTCTGTGAAAATGACAACATCATCATCAATAGTATAATCCGTTATAATATCCGATTCTATGATAGTAGAATGGGTAATGTCTGAAAAAGTGAACGCATCTTTGCCAGAGTCGCCTGTGAGGCTATCCATGCCTGCACCACCGTCAATAGTATCCTCATTGTTGCCACCCTCAATGGTGTCATTATCTTCATTGCCATAAAGCATGTCGCTTTGCGAGCCACCCAAAATACTATCATTGCCGCGTCCACCCAGCACAACATCTGATCCACTGTTTGCATTAATGGTGTCGTCACCATCATTGCCATGAATGAAACGAGCAGAGTTGCCATCGTTGATTACATCACCTGATGTGGTTCCCAAGAGCCCTGTGTCGGCTGTAAATATATCAAAACTGAGTGTCACAGTGTCTGTGCCATCTGTTAATGTCAGAACCACGTCATTGCCAAACCCTGTGTCGCTACTAGAGGGAGTGCCTGAAAGTGTTGCGGTCCCGTCGCCATTATCCGTGAGTGTAAGCCAGCTTGGTAGTGAAGTGCTGTTGATGGTTAAGGGGTCATTATTGGCATCTGTGGCTGTGACAATATAACTGTAGAGTGTGTTTTCTTCTGCTGCATACATAGCCGCGCTTGTGAATGATGGTGCGGTTTCTCCAATGACAGTTGGTGTTGACGTGCTGTTAGTGAAGATCTCGTCTTCTTCTTTTTCTTCAGGAGATTCTTCAAAAAGAGTGAAGTCTTCAAAGAATGTAGATGCGTTCATATCGAAAATAGAAAAATTAATATCTTTGAGCGGAGAGTCTCCGGTCTGTGAGGTGAAGACGCTTCCTATTTGTGTGACTTGGCTCACTCCTTGACCTGCAGAATCTTGTTTTGCAAATGTTTTGATATTGCCTGAAGTCGCGTCTTTTGTGAGGAATATTTTATATTCTGTGTTATTCCCTGAACTCATATCCTGCACATTGCTCTTGATAATGATAGGGCGGTTACTACCGGTGCCCTCTGGTAGCATTTGTACCATGCGTAAGAAATCTGCGACATTATCTGCATCTCCAGTCACCATATACAGGCCTATACTATCTTGGTGAGAGAGTGAGACATTGTAGTCACCTGCGGTTTGAAAAATAAGTTTTTGGTTGGAAGGGGGGGATAAGCTGAATTCAATACTGCCATGTTGTTGTGGCGTAATTAAGTGGCTTAAATCAAGCGCGTAAACGCCATCCTCTGATTTAAGTAAAATGCGTTGTGTTCCTTCACTGTTCTCTTTTGTAGCCCTTGACATCGTTTTCGCCTTTATTAGGGTTCGTGCTTATTATAATACAACGATAGTTAAGAACTCGTTAAAGTAGTATAGCTTTGGGAGTGTGAAAAACCTTTTGAAAAGATTTTACAGTTGCAAAGGTTCCCGCTAGAGTGCATGTAATCGACACAAGATTTGGAGTATTCTGATGATAAACCAGCAAAGTTTTGCCTATATGTTGTGTTCTGCTGTGCTTGTGGCTGTGCCTGCAGCACAGGCTATTGCCTCCTCTGGTTCAAATGTACGGTCATCATCTCTTATGTCTCTGAAAGACCTCGTTAATATGAAGGTTACCTCTGTGTCTAAACGTGAGGAAAAAGCGTCTGAAGCGGCGGCCGCATTGTTTGTCATTACTTCCGAAGATATACGACGTTCGGGTGCAACCAGTATTCCTGAAGCATTGCGGATGGTGCCTGGTGTCCAGGTGGCGCGTTCTACTTCAACAGGGTGGGCGGTGTCTGTGCGTGGTTTTAATGACCAATTTGCCAATAAACTGTTGGTATTGGTGGATGGGCGCTCGGTTTATAACCCACAATTCTCTGGTGTGTGGTGGGATGCTCAATCGCAAATGCTTGATAATATTGATCGTATTGAAGTGATCCGT
>CALJMC010000134.1 GCA_937982385.1 uncultured Rickettsiales bacterium
ATCTTGTTTTGTTTTTAATGGCTGAAGATTATTCATCCAATAGCTCAGCGACACGTTGTTGCTGGTGTCTTTGCGTGTTTCCGACAAATATACCCAGCTTGACCATGCGCCTTTACGTTTGGGCATGAAGCTGTAATCGCGGTGTAGCACGCCTGTGTTTGGCTGGTAATGAATGTTACCTAAGATCTGTTGTTCATTGTCTGTGGGGGCGTCTAACATGCGTAAGGCTTGATCCGAATGGCACGCGAACACCACTTCGTCATAGGTGCGGGTTTCACCATGCTCATCTTCGACCTCAATAGCTGCTTTGGTTCTGCGAACTTTTTTTGCACCGCACTTGAGTTTGATATTTTCTGTGAAGTCAGCACTGATGCGTCTGACATATTCACGGCTTCCGCCCTCTATTGTTCGCCATTGGGGGTGGTCGAGTAATGTGAGGAGTCCATGATTTTTGAAGAATTGTAGGAATGTACGGGCAGGGAAGTCTGACATTTTGGTGGCGGGCGTACTCCAAATGGCGGCACCCATCGCGAGCAAATAATAGTTGCGGAACCATGCGCCCATCTTGAGTTCGTCCAAACATTCACCAAGCGAGAGGTCGCGCGGGTCAGTGATATAGGCTTCTGCATGTTTATTAAACTTCAAAATATCACGCATCATCCCCCAAAATGAAGGGCGTAATAGATTGCGCTTTTGTGCGACTATATGATGTGCGAGTTGCGTACCATATTCCAGCCAATGGTTATCAATGCTTACACCAAACGACATTTCACTGTCTTGGGTCGGCACATTAAGATGGTTGAAAAGTCCTGTGAGGTGCGGGTAATTCTTCTCATTATAGACGATGAACCCAGTATCGACAGGTACTATGCCATCGTCTGTTTTTACTTCCATCGTGCGGCTATGACCGCCGAGGGTAGCATTTTTTTCATAGACCGTGATGGCGTGATGTGGGTTTAGAAGATACGCTGCACCAAGCCCTGATATGCCTGTGCCGATGATGGCGATGTTTTTTCGTGTCATCTAGGCTAGTCCTTTAAGCGATACATAATCTCGTTTCGGCGCATGAACCATGGTGTCCATGGTGGGTCATAATAGGCCACCGTTACGCCTCTCTCAGTGGCTAAGTTGCGCTTAGCGATATAGGCGTCGAGTTCTGCGATATGCTCATCAATATTCGTTTTACGAGACGTGCCAGAGAACTGTAGTACCACTTGTTTATATGGCTCGGTTTTAACAATTTTGATAGCATCATTATTGGGTTGAGGTAATGTTTCCATCGTATATTCCGACGGCATAGTGAACGTAACGACCCATTCATTGTCACCCGTGCTGGTTTGTTCGACGGGGGAGGTCATGGCAATGTCTTGTGAAGTGGCTTTCTGCTCTACGGGAGAGGTCATGGCGATGTCGCCTTGGGCAGTGTTGTTGCCGAAAATAAAATCAGCTAAAATTCGAAATCCTTTGCTGACGGATTCCTTGCGGTTGCCTGTCACTGTGGTTTGTGCAATGAGCTTGGATGCATATTTGCGAATTTCAATTGCTTCATTCATGTCTTCCGCATAGATGGTGCTATAGGCTGGTTTTTCATATTTTTCATTACCCATAAGTCCACATCCTGCAATGGTAAGCAAGAGTGCTGCTGTACCGGTAAGTAAAATGGTTTTTTTCATATTTAGTCTCCTTTGATAGTTATCACCATAGATGAATGGTGCTTGCGTTCGGCTTTCTTGAAGATGAGCAATTCGTAATGTTAGAAGTGAAGCACTATTTTAAGCCCGGGATTATTATCTTCGAATGTAATGGTTGCTTTGTGAATGTCCAGCGCTTGTTTCACTAAACTTAAACCCAGCCCCGTACCTTTGTGATGGCGGCTCTTGTCTGTGCGATAGAATCTATCAAACACTTTGTCACGTTCACCCTCAGGAATGCCAAGTCCATTATCTGCTATTGTGACTATGGGGGTATTATTATCTGTGGTGAGCGAGATGGTGATGCTGCTGTTGCTATCAGAAAACTTGATGGCATTGTCTAGCAGGTTAGCAAATGTTTGAAATAGTAAATCATGGTCGCCATTGATGGTGATGTTCTCGTCAAGTGTTGCGTGTATCACCACGTTAAGTTCCTCCCCAAAAGGTTCATATAGTTCAATAACATCATGAAGGATTCCTCCCAAATTGGTTGACGTTAAAACATTATGGCGTTTGCCTTTTTCTAAGTTTGAGATGCGAAGTAGGGTATTGAAGGTGTTGAGAAGATGATCTATCTCACCAACGAGCGCATCGTAAGTTTCGCCGCTTAGTGATTCGTTTTGAGCGCTCTCTAAGCGGTTGCGCAGGCGGGTGAGGGGAGTGCGTAAATCATGCGCTATATTGTCCCCTGCATGGCGAATATTATGCAATGATTCTTCGAGTTGGGCAAATAGTGTGTTGAGAATGTTGGCGAGGTCGCTAAGGTCATCCCATTTGCTATCTAGAACGATACGCTCAGACAGGTCGCCAGTATTCATGATGTTAGTCGCAGTGATGCCTATGCGATTAATACGGGTGACAACAAACCAGCTGATAAGGAAACTGACAAGCACTACAGTGAGCATGAAGAGCATGATTAGTATCGTGATGTTTTTGAGTTTGTTATATTGCACAACACGTTCATGAATATCGCGTGCGATGAGAAGGCGAGAGCCATCATTAAATGTGTGTACCTTAGCAGCGTAGAAGCGTTTTTGCGTTTTGACGGGGCGCAGAAAGCTAATGATACCTTCTTTCAGAATTTCAATATTTTGAGGGATGTCATAGATATCACCTGCTAGGCGCTCGCCGTTATTATTGCTGAACAGATAAGATGAGTTTTCATAACGCAATGCGCGCATGTCAATGAAAGTAGTGATTTCCTCTTGCGACATATCAGAGGTGATGAGGAGAATATGCTCCTGTTCAATATTGAGAATAACCTCTGTTTCATGCAAGAAATTTTGTCTGCTAGAGTCATAAAGAAAATAACCAAGTAGTAATGCACAGCCACCCAAAAGCAGCGTAAAAAATACTGCCATCAGAAAGCTTGAACTATGCCAATATTGTCTAGGATTTGTCTTCAATGATATATCCTGAGCCACGGTTGGTCTTAATGAGAGTGCTGTCGGTATCGCCGATTTTCTTGCGAAGGCGGCTGATATGTACGTCAATCACATTGGTTTGTGGATCGAAGTGATAGTTCCATACTGCCTCGAGCATCATGGTGCGCGTGACGAGTTTACCTTTATGTTTGAGTAAATATTCGAGTAGAGCAAATTCACGTGTTTGCAAATCAATGTCTTCACCTGCGCGGGTAACTTTGCGAGCGAGTAAGTCCATATGTAGATCAGCTACGCTCAAGGTGGTTTGTTTGTCAGCGCTGCCGCTATTGTTACCGCGCTTATTGAGTGACTCAACACGAGCTAACAGCTCGGCGAAAGCGAAAGGTTTTACCAAATAATCATCGCTCCCAGCCCGAAGCCCTGTCACGCGGTCATCCACTTCCCCTAGGGCGCTGAGCAATAATACCGGTACAGAGTTATCCGCACCGCGTAGCGTTTTAAGGATGGTGATGCCATCGAGTGATGGGAGCATTCTGTCGAGAATAATTACGTCATATTGTTCGGTGGTTGCCATGAAAAGTCCGTCTTTTCCGTCACCTGTCGTATCGATGGTATGTCCTGACTCCTGCATGCCTTTGATAACAAAATCTTGGACCTGTTGATCGTCTTCAATCAGTAGCAATTTCATGAGGTGTTCCCTTAACTGACCTATAGTGTGGGGCTATTCATAACACGGAAACAAGCGAAATTAGAAATGAAATTATATTACATTTTATTCATTATTAAGAATATGTTCACACTGTATCGTTATGATTGGTTTATTCGATCACTTTACTATAGGAAATCATCGTGCAAGCATTTCGACCCGACTTTCTCCCGTGGAACACAACCAATGCAAACTGGATTGTGATCGAAAGTGCGCATGTGGCAGAGGCGTTTGTTGCTGATTATGGCATGAAGCATGTGAATGGTGACATCTATGTGCTGAAATGTTCTGAAAATTGGATTGCCACATGGCAAGCTATGGAAGCAGATATGGTTGTGATTGCTGCGAGTGGAGATGTGAAATGCGCGGTTATCTCCAAGGCAGAGTTGCCTCCTATTGATGAACTAAAACATGAGTTGCGTCCGCTGAGGCATCTTGCGATGATTGCGCAAAATGCGTGGTTGGTGGATGCATTGCTTGATAATCGTATTGTGAGTTTTTTGCAGCAGATGAAAGATCGTCGTGGTCAGGTATTTGGTTATGAAGCATTTGCGCGCGCACTGAATGAAGATGGGAGTCATGAGTCTGGCGCCGCGATTATTAAGGCAAGCCGCGAAATTAAGATTGAATATCGTATTGATAGGTTTTTGCACAGCAAAGCCATTGAGGCGATGGTGCAGGGCAGTTATAATGGAACGTTGTTTGTGAATTTTCTGCCTGGCTTTATTCAAAAGCCTGATGTCTATCTGGAAGGTTTGTCACGCGAGGTGCAACGCCACGGTTTGGTGCCACAACGTATTGCATTGGATTTGACTGAGGCGGAGCTTCCGCGTAACCGTAAGCAGATTGAGTCTATTAGTGACTATTGTAAAAAGCAGGGCTATCATATAGCGCTCGATAATATTAGTTCTTCTGATGAGGCCGTGCGGCTCATTGAATTGTTAAAGCCTTCCTTCTTGAAATTGGGGCATGACATTACACAGAATGTTGCATCACCCCGTGCATTGAATGTAATTAAAAGCATTGTGAGTGTGGCACATAAAAATGGTGCGACAGTCATTGCGAGCCGCATTGAAACTAAAGAAGCGCTCACCGTCCTTAAGAGCTTGGATATAGATTTGTTCCAAGGTTATCACCTTGGTCGTCCCAAGCAAGCATTAGCGCCAAGTTCTGCTTCCTAGTTTAAAAACCTTAATAAACTTATCTAAAAGTTTATATATATCTCACTGTTTTTTCATCATTTATTAAACTTGTTCCTGTATTATGAAATAATGATCAGAGTTGCGTTCAATGCGATTCTACAAACAGCACAAGAAGAAAAATATGTCAGCACGTTCCATAATATTACTCGTCATCGCCGCTGTGATTGCCTTTGGCGCGTCGCAAATTCTCCGTCAGAGGCTTTCCGCTGATACTGATAAAGCCGATGGTTCAAACGCAAAATATGTGCTCGTAGCCGCGCAAGAAATTACGCAAGGTAGTTTTGTCCGTGATGACAAGCATTTTGAGTGGGTTGAGTGGCCTGATCATATGCTGCAAGATAGCTATATGGTGAAGGGCCAGTCCAAACCAGAAGATTATAATGGGGCTGTGGCACGTCGCTCGGTGATGAAGGGTGAACCCATCTCAAGCACCTATTTAGTAAAATCGAATGAGGGTGGGTTTATGTCTGCTGTGTTGCAGCCTAATATGCGCGCAGTGTCTATTGCGGTGGATTCTACTACGGGCAATGCAGGGTTTATTTTTCCCGGTGATAAAGTCGATTTGATTGTGACCCATGCGGTGGACGTAGATGGTGGCGATGGGGGGCGCGGCAAGGAAGTGTTGGCGAGTAAAACATTCGTTGAAGATGCACGGGTTCTGGCGGTGGATCAACGTTTAGATAATCCTGAAAATAAAGCGATATTAGCCAAAACAGTGACGTTGGAAGTGACGTCAAAAGAAGCAGAAAAAATCAATGTAGCGAAAGAAATGGGAAATATCTCAGTGAGCCTACGTTCCCTTGCGAGCGAGAATGAGTTGGCGATTCCATCTTATAGCTATACGCGTGACAGTGATGTCAGCCCAATATTAGCGCCAACGTCACGTGATGCTAGTCCAACAATAGCGCCAACCAGAAATTCACGCCGAGTGAGAGTTTTTCGTGGTGCAGAACAAGAAGAGAAGACGTTTTAGGAAAAAATAGTCAGTAGCTAGTGGTTTTTTAAGTAAGAAAAAATAATAAATACAACAACACATGCAGCAGCATGGAGGCATTATGAAGATGATAAAAACAATAGAAACATTCTTGAGCGTCATGATTATTGTGTTATTGGCGGGTGCCGCGCATGCAAAAAGTTATCAAGTTGAGATGAATAAAGGACGCCTGATTAAATTGTCGCGCCCGGCGTTGTCGGTGGTGGTGGCAGATCCTGCGATTTCTGATGTGCAAGTGGTGTCCCCCAAAATGATTTATGTGAATGGAAAAAGCGTTGGTGAGACGAGCTTACTTGTTGTTGGTGATAATGATCGTGTGATCTTGAATGCGAATATTAGCGTGGTGCATAACCTTAGTAAGCTAAAACGCGCGATTTCATCATCCTTCCCTAAGGCGAAGGTTACATTGGACTCAACCGATAGTGCTATTATCTTAAAAGGTGAGGTGGAATCACCTGTCGTGGCGCAAAAAGTGGAGCGTATGGCGCAGTCCTTCCTTAAAGCTGAGCAAACGATTATTAACCTGCTTGATAGCTCAACGGGTGATCAGGTGATGTTGAAAGTGAAAGTGGCGGAAGTGTCGCGCAATGAATTGAAGCGCTTCGGTATCAGCTTAGAGTCTGTGTTGAACACGGGTAACTTCATCTTTGGTGTGGCAAGTGGGCGCGATATTATTGACGCCGCAGGTGGTTTCGGTCGCAATGCCGGTGACAGCAGTCTGTTTGGGTCTGTGCGCACAGGTAGCGTGGATATTAATGGCGTGATTGATGCGCTTGAAGATGATGGCTTGGTGAGCGTATTGGCTGAGCCAAACCTCACCACCAAATCCGGAGTGAATGCAAGCTTCTTGGCTGGTGGCGAATTCCCAATTCCTGTGGTGGGACAAGATGGTCAGGTGACCATCGAGTTCCGTCCGTTCGGTGTTAGCCTAGATTTTACACCGGTGGTGATGTCTGAGAGCAAGATTAGTTTAACGGTAACGCCTGAGGTGAGCTCAGTCTCCACGCTGAATGCAATTACGGCAGGTGGCTTCGAAATTCCGTCTATCAATGTGCGTCGCGCTTCTACGACTGTTGATTTGGGAAGCGGTGAGAGCTTTGCGATTGCGGGCTTGATGCGCCGAGACAGTAGCAATGCAGTGGAAAAATACCCAGGTTTAGGCAATTTGCCAGTGGTTGGTGCGTTGTTCCGTTCATCAGAGTTCCGCCAAGAGCAAACCGAGCTGGTGATTATTGTGACGCCTTATATCGTACGCGGTGTAACGGATCCGAAAGCATTGAAACTCCCAACTGATGGCTTTGAGCCTGCGACAGATATGGAGCGGATTATGCGTGGCAAGATGTATCGTGAAGAGGTGAAGGCGACGCCTGTTGCGCCAACATCAGAACCGCAGCCTGCAAAAGTTGTGAACACATCAGTACCTAAAGCATCAGTGCCTTCGCAAAAGATAAGTAAAACAAATTCAAGTTGGTCACCCGGCAGTAGAAAATTACGTGTGCGTCGATAAGCAACAGACAAATGAGGAGATATGATTATGAGCATTACAAAAGAAACCATAGCAGCCTTGCTGCTTGCCGCATTGTTGGGTGGTTGCGCGCCAGACTTTCGCCCTGACTTCAAGCAAGCAGTTGTCGATGTTGAAGCGGGAAAAGTGATATTGCCAGACTGCTCTGATTGGACACATAATGCATCGGTTAATAGTGATAATAGCATCAACAGCAATTTTGGTTGTGCGCATGTCACCAATGAAGCGCTGATGATTGCTGATCCTATGGATATGGTGGAGGGACGTAGTGACTCATCTTCAGATATGACTAACGGTGTGAGTGGCATCACGCGCTATTATAATGGCGAGATTAGCCCGCCTGTGGTCAGTAATACTGCTACCAGCACCAGCGATTAATTAATAAAGGACTCCTGACAGAAATGACGCATTCCCAATTTCTAGCATTTGTAACAGAAACCAGAAGTCACCCTGCAATTGAAGCGGTGATTAAAGCGCATGATTGGCCTGAATCTGCATTGCATCACGGTGGAATTGAGGAGGCGATTGCCTTTTTAAAAACAACAAAAAGTCCCGAATTTCTGAGTGTTGAAGTGGCATCCTCTGATGAAGCAACCGATGCACTCGATAAGCTTGCAGATGTGTGTGCGCCGCATACTAAGGTGGTGGTCACTAGTAACGTAGATGAGTTCAGATTTTATTCATGGCTTAAAGATATTGGGATTTATGAATATCTTCTTCACCCAATTACTGAAGAGGGTTTGAATCACATTTTATCGTGGCAGGAATCTCCAGCGGAGCGCAGTGCCAATGCTGATGAGCACGTCAAGACTCCCAAGACGATCGCCTTTATTGGGACGCGCGGCGGCGTAGGGGCAACGACTTTGCTTAGCAATGTCGCGCACGTGTTGAGTGCTGAACGCGGCGTAAAAACTGCGATATTAGATATGGACATGCATTTTGGGTCTGTTGCGATGAATTATAATGTTGATGGGGGCAATGGGCTGGGTGAGTTATTTGCAAATCCAGACAGAATTGATGCGCTGTTTCTTGATCGTGTGACGATGAAGCATTCCGATTATCTGACTATTTTGAGCAGTGAATCACCTATGGTTTATGAGCCAAATGGTGATGTGATGAAAGCACTCCCTGCGATATTGAAAGAGCTGAATGCTGCGCATGATGTCACACTCATAGATGTGCCGCGTGCGATGACTAAGGCAACGCGCAGTATACTTGAGCTGGCTGATCATATTGTGGTCGTTACTGATTTGTCACCGCTAGGGTTGCGTGATAGCATTCGCTTACGTGATATTGTGGTGGACGAGATGAAACGCCCCGAACCGATGGTGGTGGCAAGTCGTGTCGGGTTAGCGCCGAAACATGAAGTGAAATCATCAGAATTCTCAAAATTTTACGGTCAAAATGTGGCAGTGAATGTTCCTTATGTGGAAGATGCCTATGCTGCTGCCGCTACAGGCGATATGCTCTATGACATGACAGAAGATGCATCGTTTAAAGCACAAATTAATATGCTCGTTGATCATTTTACGGATGCTGAAACATTAGAAGTAGCTCCACAAAAGTTCCTTTCACGCTTATTGAAAGGTAAAAAATAATGTTTGGAAGACGGGATAAGGAAGAGCCTATTGTTGATGAGGTGGATATCACCCTTGCGCAGATGACGGCAAAGGTGAGCATTCATGAGGATGCTGTTGTTGCGCCTAAAGTGGATGCGACGCATGAAGAGAAGGCAGAT
>CALJMC010000135.1 GCA_937982385.1 uncultured Rickettsiales bacterium
CCCTACTTGACGGCATTGTTAATAATGCTGAAAAACCTTTTCCACACTGGCTTAGCAGTCGCTGGGAAGAACAATATGGCGCAGCAGTCGCTCTCAGCATGTCGCAAGCCACCATGCAAGAACCACCCCTCGACATCACCATTAAAGACCCTGACACAACAGAGCATTGGCTCGAACGTTTGGGTGGCGAACTGCTCTCAACAGGCACATTGCGCATGCCGCACCGCAGCGGACGCGTCTCTGCCCTCGCGGGGTTTGACGATGGCGCATGGTGGGTGCAGGATGCTTCTTCTGCTCTACCCATCAAATTGTTGGGCGACATCAAAGATAAACGCATATTAGATGCATGCGCAGCACCGGGCGGCAAAACAATGCAGCTAGCCGCTGCCGGCGCCAAGGTTACCGCCCTCGATAAATCCGAGAAACGCTTAGAACGCTTGCGCGAAAACCTAGAACGAACCGAGCTCTATTCGAGCATCGTTTGTGAAGATGTACTCGACCACACACCCGCCGAACCCTATGATATTGTGCTGTTGGATGCTCCTTGCTCAGCAACAGGAACCTTACGTCGTCACCCCGATTTAATGTGGCACAAATCAGAAAAAGATGTTGCCAGCCTCATGGTGCTGCAAAAAGACCTGTTAAACCATGCCATTTCATTGCTTAAAAAAGACGGTATTTTACTCTATTGCACCTGCTCGTTAGAAAAGGAAGAAAGTGAACTGCAAATTGAGGCGCTCTTGCAGGAAAACAAGGCTTTAGAGCTAGTTCGCATCACTAAAAAAGAAGCCAAGTCACTCGGACTCCATGTCAGATGGATTACAGCTGAGGGAACCATGCGAATTCTCCCTCATTTTAACCCCTCTGAGACCACAGAATACGGTATGGACGGTTTTTATGCCGCACGCCTTAAAAAAGTGTTATAAAATAAGCATGGTTAGCTAGCATCACTTGGCAGTATATCGCACAAGGGATAATCTAACATTTGACAAATGTTCTATCGAAAGCAGAACACATGCAGCAGACTACACGTATTGCCCCCTCCATTCTATCAGCTGACTTTGCGCGGCTTGGTGAAGAAATTAAAGCAATTGATGCAGGCGGCGCAGATTACATCCATATTGATGTGATGGATGGTCATTTTGTGCCCAACCTTACCATTGGACCGCTAGTGGTGAATGCAATTCGTCCTCACTCAGACAAAATATTTGATGTCCATTTGATGATTGAGCCAGCCGATCCATTTATCAAGGAGTTCGCTGATGCGGGAGCGGATATCATTACCGTGCATGCAGAAGCTGGCCCTCACTTACATCGTTCACTTCAAACCATCAAAGCCCTCGGCAAAAAAGCGGGCGTGTCAATCTGCCCCTCTACACCTGAGTCAGTGCTTGAATATGTGATGGACATGGTCGATTTGATTTTGGTAATGTCAGTCAATCCAGGGTTTGGTGGACAATCCTTCATCACGTCCCAGCTTGATAAAATTTCACGCATTCGTAGTATGATTGACGCAACAGGGCGCAACATTGACCTTGAAGTAGATGGCGGCGTAAAAATTGAAAATGCCGGCAAAGTGATTGCCGCAGGTGCAGATGTGCTCGTTGCAGGCTCAGCCGTCTTCACTGGCAACTCAGCCGATTACATTAAAAATATTGAAGCCATAAGAGCGGGGTCATAATGAACATCACATCACCCGTACTTTCGCAGGCAATCACCGAGCATACCAACGTGCTAGAAGCTTTCTTTGCCCGTGAAGAACAAGCTATCCTCACGCTCGCATCACGCATTGCAGATGGCTTTACACAAGGCAATAAATTGCTCGTATGTGGCAATGGTGGCAGCGCATGCGACGCCATGCATATCGCAGGGGAATTTGTCGGACGCTTCAAGTTGGAGCGCAAGGGACTTCCTGCTATCGCACTCTCCGCCGATTCAGGCATCATCACCGCAGTCGGCAATGACTATGGATTTGACCAGATCTTCTCTCGCCAAGTAGAGGCACTCGGCAACACAAACGACATACTCATCACCATGTCAACCTCTGGCAGCAGTAGCAACATCTTAGCCGCCCTCGCAGAAGCCCGTACGCAAGGCGTCTATACCGTATTGCTAACCGGTGAAAAGGGCAAAGATCGCACCGAGGCGGATCTAACATTGGCAGTCGCTGGCACCAACACAGCACGTATCCAAGAAGTACATATAACATTATTGCATATGCTAGCAGAATTGGCAGAAACCCAGCTAGCACAGATGGGGAACGCTGCATGAACATCATTGCGGGCATAAAACATTATCACCTCGCTTGCCTAGGGCTTTTCTCGCCCAAGTCGGTCGTTGCACAGATGATGAAATCACCGCTAAAATTAGGCATTGCTTGGCCTGAAAGTTCAAAACCTCAAGGCAGTAAATTACTAGAACGCAAGTTCACACTGGCCGGCAGCACAGTGGACATGTCGCATATTGACTGGAACACTGAGCGCGGCGATGACGCATGGATGCGCGCCTTTTATAGCTTCGAGTGGCTCGACGACTTAACCCAAAGCAATGAGCCTCATAAAGCAGCCTCAATGGCGCGTGAATTTATCGGACGCTTCATCATCGAACGTCATGACATACCCTTCATCGCATGGGATGTAAATGTGGCAGGTGCCCGGCTTGCTGCGTGGCTCAACCATCGCAATTTCATTATGAAGGGCGCAAATAAACGCTTCATCAGTGCCATGGGGAAATCACTCATTCGCCATGCAAAACATATTAATGCGGCACTCAATTCCATTCCGTCACAATGCGGATTTCCAGCCCATTACGGCTTGCTGGCAGCAACCTCTTCCATTGCTGACACACGATTCATGCGTGAGACTATCATGCACGCATTGCCCTTGCGCATCAAAGCCGATATAATGCCCGATGGGTGCCATATCTCTGGTAACCCAAAACAGCATCTCATAACGCTTCGTTGTCTACTTAACATCAGACGTTTGCTTGCAGAGAATGATGAAGCACTTCCAGACATTGAAACAACCATTCATTCTATGGCTGAAGTACTGGATTTCTTCCGTCATGGCGATGGTCGCCTAAGCCTGTTTGGCGGAGCACTCATGTCAGAGAAGAATCATATTATTACCGTGCTGCAAACCGCACATTACGATGTTCCCGTGACCCCCATTTCCTATGAACTACCGGAAAGTGGGTTTGCACGCATTCAAAATGGTGGCGTCACCATCATCACAAAAACAACCGACCGCCCAATCACAAATAATCGTGGCGAAGCCTGCTATCGTGATGCACTCTCGTTTGAGTTGTCTGATGAAAGCGAACGCTTTGTCGTCAATTGTGGCGGGTTCTTGGGGAGTGAAGCTATATGGCAAGATGTTATACGCCGCGCCGCCGCGCACAGCACGCTGTCATCCGAAGATAAGCCTTCCAAAACCACAACCCCACTGCCCACTGCCGAACGTCCCGCGCCCCGCGCAGCAACGATCAGCAGCAATGAATCAGGCGCATGGAGCTGTGACGCCCAAAGCCAACAAGTTTATGACGAGCAAGGCATCTACCATCAGCGCGTGTTGGAATGTAATGCAGGCGGCACGGAGCTGTCGGGCAGCGACACCATTTTCAACCATCGTAACCCTGAACATGATGCACCTGCCGCGTGTTTACGTTTTCATTTACATCCTGACATTCGTTGCAAACGTGATGGTGAACATCACATCAAACTGACGGCGGTATCAGGCACCACATGGGTATTTTCTTGCGATTCTCACGAAGCCGTTATCGAAGAAAGTGTCTATTTGGGCTATTACGGCGCACCACAAAAAACACTACAAATCGTTGTCCGCCCCGTCATCAGAGCAGACCGCATGACAGTCGATTGGAAATTATCTAAAGAGATTGTGAGAGAAGAGCAGAGCTAACTGCAGGCTATCGCATGTATCGTGATAAATCATCAACAGATTGTGAAGCGCTTCTTTCTAATTCGATATCCGCCCAGCTTTTGCCATCAGAACGCCCGCGATTCATCATTTCATAGCGTGCTATATCAGCACCATGTCCCTTATCACCAAATGCTAACTGTAAATGCTTAGCTTTACGCATAGATTCCAACTCTTGAGAATCTAGCTTTGCTTCAAGGGAAAACTTGTGCGCTATACGTGATACTCCCAGGCCAACTGCACCGAGAAGCGCACTCGCAGCTACAACGGGAGTCGCTAGAGCCGAAGCAATGCCAGAGAAACCAGTAGTTGCTATATCAGCTGGTAGTTCAATGTCGCCAACAGCAAACAATAAAAGTCCAGCGGCACCAATTGCAAGTCCAGAAACCATACCATAAGTATCTGCTTTAAAAGTTTTTGATACTAATTCCTCACGCAACTCACGATACTGCTTATCTTGTTAGAATGTCTCTTTCATTTGCTCGCGCCTTATTTCGTTATGAAACCATTATAGCAAAGGAATATGTCAGTTTTATGACAAGAATTGATATTTTTAATATATTCTGAGAATCTCTCTGCTTTGCGAATTATACTAGAAGAATAAAACGACGCCGATTATCAAATAGGCGAGTGCATGTTCGACGACGTAGAAACGCAAAGCAGAGAGATTTTACTCGCCAAACACTTCATTGTCATACACCCCCCAAATATGGTCTTTATGGATCCAGCCTTTAGTCTTAGCAACTCGCACTTGGCACCATTCGGGTTGGCATTGTTCAATAAACATCATCACTTTGCTCTCAAGGCGTGCGGCAACAGCAGACGTGTTTTGAGGCTTACGGTAGAGGTTTTGCGTTTGGTCTTTCACAAAAGCGGTGCGTGAACCGACTAACAAACTTTTATGCATCCAGCCCTCTTCGCCATCCACATCGCGTATTTTACGCCAATTATGATATTCGTCAACAATCTCAACAGGCATATAGGATTTGCGATAGACCCAACGAATGGGATAGCGTGTTCCTGGCCCGCGACGCATATTCGCCTCATCCGATTTCACCGAGGCAAAGCGCGGCAAAGGCAATGGGGCATCCGCAGCATAAACACAGGGTGATACCAGCAACAACGCCATACATGCAATGATGATACGCTTCATGTTAGAATAACTCCAAACGCTCTGAGAGAAACTTCTCAAGCTTTTTCACGGCTTCACTCAAACAGAGTATCACGACATGATCGCCTTCTTGAATAATGGTATCATCATCAGAGATGATAACCTTTTTCTGACGAATAATAGCAGAAAAATCAACACCTTTGGGCAGGTTCAACGCTTCTGGGCGCTTACCAATAAACACTGAAGCACTCACCACATCAATCTCAATAATTTCCGCCGAGCCATCATGCACCGAATGAATCGAGCGGATTTTTCCACGACGTACATGCTGCAAAATGCTCGATACGGTACTCTCGCGCGGATTGACAATTACATCCACACCTAGGTTCCCAAGCAGTGGAATATAGGCATTATTATTCACCAGAGAAATGGAGCGTTTGCAGCCATAACGCTTCGCCAAGAGTGACGCCAAAATATTCACCTTATCATCATTACTCACCGCGATAATCGTTTCAACCGTATCAATACCGCACTCTGCTAAAATATCCTTATCCAAACCGCTACCATTGATAACTGTTGTGTTATCCAGTTCTTGTGCAATCTCTTGAGCACGCTCTTTATCCAACTCAATAATCTTCACGCGAGTATATTGGTCTTCAGACTCCAGCGTCTTCGCAACGTAATGTCCAACATTACCACCACCTAAAATCACAATGCGGCGCGCCTCGGTTTCATCATGCCCAAACAAGCTCATCACTGCTTGCATATCATTCGTGTCACACGCGATATACACCATATCATCAGCCTTCAAAATCACGTCTGAGGACGGTAATGCAAAATGATGATCATGGCTCACGCCAATAATGCGGACATTAAGTGTTTTTAAACGATCCGCTACAATACTGAGTGGCAAATTATTCATCGGACAATCATCCTCACAACGTACCGTAACCACGCGCATGAGGTCATCATCGAAGGGAATCATATCAATCGCACCCGGTACATGTAGACGACGCAGAATCGTTTCCGCCACCTCCATTTCAGGGGAGATAATCACATCAATCGGCAAATGTGCCGTGCTGTACAGCGATTGCCATTCCGAATTCAAATAATCACGATGGCGTACACGCGCAATCTTCATTGGCACATTAAACAGTGAATGCGCCACCTGACAGGCAATCATATTCACCTCGTCACTACTG
>CALJMC010000136.1 GCA_937982385.1 uncultured Rickettsiales bacterium
ATAACTCCATAATTAAGGAAAAATTTCTATGGAAGCTCTCTCATTCGCCGTTGCGTTTATTGTCGTATTATTCTGGAAAGGCATCAAAATTGTACCGCAGCAATCCGCATGGATTGTTGAAAAATTCGGGAAGTTTGACCGCAAGCTAGAGCCTGGTCTCAATTTCCTCGTACCCTTCTTTGAAGTGGTGGCCTATCGCCATTCGCTCAAAGAGTTTGCCCATGACGTGCAAGAACAAACCGCCATCACGCGCGATAACGTAACGCTGATTATGGATGGAGTAATTTATATTCGCATCGTTGATCCAGTGCAGGCATCTTATGGTGTAAGTGAACCCATCTATGCCGTCACACAGCTCGCACAAACTTCTATGCGTTCGGAAATTGGTAAGCTTGCCCTTGATGAATCATTCGAAGAGCGTGAACGCTTAAATGCTAACATTGTAAATGCCATCAACGAAGCAGCACAAACATGGGGCGTACAGTGCATGCGCTATGAAATTAAGGACATCACCCCTCCAACAACTGTGCTCAAAGCAATGGAATTGCAAGTAGCGGCGGAACGTCAAAAGCGTGCGGAAATTCTAGAATCCGAGGGAATGCGCCAAGCAAAAATCAATGAATCTGAAGGTGAAAAGCAATATCAAGTCAATATTGCAGAAGCGCGAAAAATGGAATTAGAGCTGGTTGCTGCAGCGCGAAAAACTGAAGTGGTATTGGCATCTGAAGCAGCGCTTACCGATCAAGTAAACCGCGCAAAGGGTGAGGCAGAAGCAATTCTTGCCGTCGCCGAATCAACCGCTAAAGGAATTGAATTGGTCGCCTCAGCCCTTAAAAAAGAAGGCGGTTCAGAAGCTGTATCACTCAATATTGCGGAAAAATATGTCGATGCGTTTGGTAAACTTGCAAAAAGCAGCACTACTATTCTGTTACCAGCAGATGCAGGAAATGCGGGCGGCATGGTAGCGCAAGCACTCTCAGTGTTTGACTCTATTCGTGAGGGACGCTCAGACGCCGCATCGTCAAAAGTAAATCCTTGGAGTGAAAAAAGCGAATGAGGTTCACGCTCTCTCGTTTAATATTATGTGTAGGTGTGTGCGTATCCAATGCACTGCCCCACGCCTCCTCTGCGGCTAAAAGTCACGCATTGTCTGTCTTTGGCAACGTGAAATATGAGAAAGACTTCACGCATTTTGACTATGTAAATCCTAACGCGCCTAAGGGTGGCACTACTAAACTCCATAGCTCTGGTGGGTTTGACAGCCTGAACCCATTCATCGTCAAAGGGTTGTCTGCACCAGGATTATCCATGATGTTTGAAAGCCTGATGGTCGGCGCGCTAGACGAACCACAAAGCTATTATGGGCTCATCGCTGATTCCGTCGATTTGGCAGATGACAAAGCAAGCATTAGCTTCACTCTCCATCCCAAAGCAGCGTGGCATGATGGCAGCCCTATCACGGTAGAAGATGTCATCTTCTCACTCAAGGTTCTCAAAGAAAAGGGCGACCCCTATTATCGACTGCAATATAAACCCATCACCACGGCTAAAAAAACGGGTAAACGACGTGTTACATTTACCTTCATTGATGGCTCAAACCGCGACCTGCCTTTCACTGTGGCGAGCATGCCTATTTTGTCCAAATCCTATTATGACACAGTAGATTTCGAAAAATCGACTCTCACCCCGCCCATGGCAAGCGGACCCTATACAATCGGTGATGTCGATGCTAATCGCACCATCAGCTACAAGCGCGCTGGAAATTATTGGGGGAACAATATCCCTACCCGCAAAGGGCATTATAACTTCGACACCATCCGTTTTGACGTCTATCGCGATGAAACGGTGGGGCTGGAAGCCTTCAAAGCAGGGGAATATGACTTACGTGAGGAATATATCGCGCGCAACTGGGCAACCGCTTATGATATTCCTGCCGTGAAAGACGGACGCATTGTCAAAAATAATGTCCCCCACGCCATCCCGCGTGGTATGCAAGGCTTCGTCATTAACCTCCGCAAGAGCAAGTTCAAAGATGCGCGCGTTCGTGAGGCGATTGGCATGTCGATGGATTTTGCATGGATGAATCGTGCGCTTTTCTATGGCGCGTATGAACGCAATGACAGCTTCTTTCAAAACACGCAATTCGCTGCCACAGGGCTGCCCTCTAAGGGCGAACTGGCACTTTTAGAACCATTCCGCGACCAACTGCCCCCTGCTCTGTTCACATCCGAGTATCATCCCGCCCAAACCGATGGCAGCGGCAATAATCGTGATAATCTACTCCGCGCACAGACGTTATTGAATGAAGCAGGTTGGAAACTTGTCGATGGTAAACGCATTCACAAAGACACAGGCGAAGAACTCACCGTTGAATTTATGATGCGCCAACGCACCTTTGAGCGCGTGATTGCACCCATGCGTAAAGACCTCAAACGTCTAGGCATTAAATCAAATTTTCGACTCGTTGATGATTCACAATATCAAAAGCGCGTAGAGGCAAAAGATTTCGATATCATTTCGCAATGGTGGAATATCGGCGTCATTTATCCGGGCAATGAACAACGTCAATATTGGCATTCATCCCAAGCCAATGTGCCCGCCAGCAACAACCTCTCAGGCATTGAAAGCCCTGTCGTGGATATGTTGCTCGGTAAGCTTGATGCCGCCCAAACCGAAGAAGAATTGCGCCCCGCCGCTCGCGCGCTCGACCGCGTATTGCTATGGGAGCATGTCTTCATTCCCCATTGGCATATCAGCTCATTTCGCACGGCCTATTGGAACAAATTCGGCATCCCGAAAACGCGTCCACTCTATGGGCTAGGCTTCGACACATGGTGGAGTAAGGAGGCGGAAAAATAATGCAAATTTATATCCTCAAACGTCTGCTGCTGATTATCCCGACATTGCTCGGCATTATGTTGCTGAATTTTGCCATCGTGCAAACCGCCCCCGGCGGCCCAGTAGACCAGATGATTTTCAAACTCACCAACCCTGATGCACAAAGCGCGACTTCACGTTTTTCTGGCGCAGGTGCATCCGACACTGGCTCAGGCGGACAAACCGCACTCGGCGCCAATAAATCCACCTCAGCTGAACAAACGCGAGGCTCGCGCGGGTTAGACCCTGACCTCATCGAAGACATCAAAAAACTCTATGGTTTCGACAAACCTGCCCATGAACGTTTCTTACAAATGCTCGGGCAATATGCGCGATTCGACTTCGGTGAAAGCTTCTTCCGCAGCGAAAGCGTAGTCGATTTAGTCATCGATAAACTGCCCGTCTCCATATCACTAGGCTTATGGACGACCCTCCTCGTCTATCTCATCTCCATCCCGCTCGGCATCAAAAAAGCCATGCAAGACGGACAACGTTTCGACGTTCTCACCAGTTGGTTTATCGTCCTCGGCTATGCTATTCCGAGCTTTTTATTCGCCATATTGCTCATCATTCTCTTCGCAGGCGGCACCTATATGGACATCTTCCCCTTGCGCGGACTCACCTCCGACAATTTCGACGAGTTAAGCACCTTAGGTAAAATCGGGGATTATTTCTGGCATATCGCCCTACCCGTCACCGCCATGGTCATTAGTGGCTTTGCTAGCCTTACCATGCTCACTAAAAACTCGTTCTTAGACGAAATCGGTAAACAATACGTCCTCACCGCCCGCGCAAAAGGGCTCACAGAACGCTCAGTACTGCTTAAACACGTCTTCCGCAATGCAATGCTCATCGTCATCGCAGGATTCCCCTCAGCCCTCATTAAAATCCTATTTACGAGCAGTTTACTCATCGAGGTCATCTTCTCACTCGACGGATTGGGCTTGCTCGGCTTCGAGGCCGCCATCACGCGCGACTATCCTGTCATCTTCGGCACGCTCTTCATCTTCACCATCATCGGGCTTTTCACCAGCCTCATCGGTGATATTCTCTATGTGATGATTGACCCGCGCATCGACTTCGAAAAGCGAGGTGTGTAATGCAACTCACCGCCATCAATCAACGTCGTCTCAAAAATTTCAAGGCTAACCGCCGCGGTTATTGGTCATTCTGGATATTCATTGCGCTGTTTATGCTCACGCTTCCCGCTGAGTTTATCTCCAATGAAAAGCCTGTGTTGATGTCCTATAAGGGCGAGCTTTATATGCCTATCATTCATAACCCGCCTGAAAATCACTTCATCAAAGGCGGCTTTGAAACCGAAGCAGACTATCGCGATGCCGTTTTCGCCAAAGAAATTAATGACAACGGCTGGATGGTCATGCCGCCCGTGCCCTTCCATCACAGCTCCATCAATTACAATGTTGCCCGCAACCCCTCACCTCCCTCAGCCGAAAACTGGCTCGGTACCGATGACCAAGGGCGCGACGTGGTCGCCCGCCTCATCTATGGGTTCCGCATCTCCATTCTGTTCGCCCTCACCCTCACCATATGCAGCTCCATCATCGGCATTACCGCCGGAGGAATACAGGGTTATTTCGGAGGCAAAACGGATTTATTCTTCCAGCGTTTCATCGAAATCTGGTCAGGAATGCCGATCCTCTATCTCCTCATCATCCTCGCTTCCATCATCGAGCCGAGCTTCTTCTGGCTGCTGGGGCTCCTACTCCTCTTCTCATGGATGGATTTGGTCGGCGTCGTACGCGCAGAATTCCTCCGCGCCCGCAATTTTGACTATGTCCGCGCCGCGCGCTCCCTTGGTGTGCCAGAATTCACCATCATGCGCCGCCATGTACTGCCCAACGCGTTTGTCGCCGCCCTCACCTTTTTGCCTTTCATCTTGAACGGCTCCATCACCACACTCACCTCCCTAGATTTTCTAGGCTTCGGGCTCCCCCCTGGCAGCCCGTCATTGGGTGAATTACTCGCCCAAGGCAAATCAAACCCAACTGCGCCGTGGCTCGGAATCGCTGGCTTTGCAGTCCTTGCCATCCTCCTCAGCCTCCTCATCTTCATTGGCGAAGCAGTGCGTGACGCGCTCGACCCTCGCAAAATCTTCACCACGGAGGGCGACACATGACCTTACTAACCGTCGATAAGCTCTCTGTACGCTTCTCTGGCACACCTAATGGTGAATCTGTCGTCAAAGACGCGTCCTTTGCGATTAAAAAAGGCGAAATATTCGCGCTTGTTGGAGAATCTGGCTCAGGAAAATCTGTCACTGCGCTGTCCATCATGCAGCTCCACCGCAAAGGTTCCGTGTCCTATCCCTCTGGCTCCATTCAGTTTGAATCCGAAGAATTAGTCAGTGCGGGCGAAATATTCATGCAAACCCTTCGCGGGAATGACATCAGCATGATATTTCAAGAGCCTATGTCAGCTCTCAACCCGCTGCACACAATAGAACGACAAATCAAAGAGATAATTACCTTACATAACCCTATGGACATCGTTCAATTAGAGGCACGTTATCAGGAACTCCTCGATTTAGTTGAACTCACGCACTTAAAAGAACGTACGAACCCCTACCCTCATCAACTCTCTGGCGGCGAACGTCAACGCGTGATGATCGCCATGGCGATGGCGAATAATCCGAAACTTCTCATCGCTGATGAACCCACCACCGCCCTTGATGTGCATGTCGAACAGCAAATCATCGATTTGTTGCTTAAACTTCGCGATGAAATAGGTATGGCTATCATGCTAATTACCCATGATTTAAACCTGGTACGACGTGTTGCGGACAAGGTCGCCATCATGCGCAACGGTGAGTTAGTCGAGCAGGGCAAAACCTCAATCATATTTGCCAAACCTAAGCACCCCTACACCCAAAAACTATTGGATTCCGAACCTAAGGGCTCACCTCAAGCCATTGAAAAAAAATCTAAATCCCTCATTTTTTGTGAGAATTTACGCGTTGCTTTCTCACTAAAGAAAAATTTCTTCGGGAAAACTACTTCAGAGCATGTGGCTGTTAAAGGCAGTGCGCTTGACGTGAAACGCGGAGAAACATTGGGCATTGTCGGAGAATCTGGTTCAGGAAAAACAACGTTAGGACTTGCCCTTGCTCGCCTTATTCCTAGCACTGGTTCTATTTCTTTCAATGGTAGTACTATTGATAATGTCTCTGGGAAACCGCTGCTGCATTTACGCAAGAAAATCCAATTCGTTTTTCAAGACCCATTCGCGAGCCTCAATCCGCGCATGAATATTGGTGATATTATCGGTGAAGGACTGACAGTTCACTCGCCTGAACTTTCCCACGACGAACGAAAAGAAGCCGTCATCACGATGTTAAACGAAGTTGGGCTTGATGCTGATCTATACGGACGTTATCCTCACGAGTTTAGTGGCGGGCAACGTCAACGTATCAATATTGCCCGCGCCATGATACTCAATCCCAAACTCGTCATTCTCGACGAACCCACCTCTGCACTAGATTTAAATCTACAGCTACAAATCATTGCATTACTGCAATTTTTTCAGACAAAATTTGGTACATCTTACCTCTTTATCAGCCATGACCTGCGCGTCATTCGTGCGATGAGCCACCGCCTTATCGTGATTAAAAATGGCGAAATCATTGAGGCTGGCGCCTGTGAGGACGTCCTCACATCCCCCTCCCACGATTATACCAAACAATTAGTCGCAGCTGCATTCCCAGAAAAACCTTGATTTATCATGCATTTTGTACGATGTAGCAACCTGCAACATTACAGGTGAAGCCATGACAAACGCACAAGATACAATTTTTGCTCCCGCTTCTGCCGCTGGTCGCGCAGGTGTGGCAATCATTCGTGTGTCAGGCCCTGAGGCAACGACCTGTCTTGGCGCCTTATCAGTCGCGACTCCCGCACCACGTGTCGCAACCTTAGCTACCCTCACCTCACCTCACACTAGTGAGATTGTGGATAAAGCGCTAGTTCTTTTTTTCAATGCACCTCATTCCTTCACAGGTGAAAATATAGTTGAATTCCATATACATGGAAGCACCGCTATCAAAAATGAGTTGCTGGATATATTAGGGTCACTCGAAAATTTCCGTATGGCAGAGCCTGGGGAATTTTCACGTCGCGCACTTTATAATAACAAAATGGATTTAGCCGAAACCGAAGGGCTTGCCGATCTTATCGAGTCCGAGACATCTCTTCAAAAACGCCAAGCAATGCGTCAAATGGAAGGCGCCCTCTCTGTAAAGTCACATACATTACGTGAAGCAACAATAAAGGCCCGCGCCCAAATAGAGGCTCTCCTCGACTTTCCTGATGATGAAATACCCGACGAACTCATCTCAGAAGTGACCTCGGATGTCTCTGATATTAAGACAGATATTAACGCCCTTCTCGACAACGCCCTCACAAGTGAGAAAATACGCGAAGGTATTTATATCACTATTATTGGCGCCCCTAATGCCGGCAAATCAACACTGCTCAATTCTTTAGCAAGACGTGACGCTGCCATCGTATCTGACATTGCTGGAACGACCAGAGATATTGTCGATATATCACTAAATATCAATGGTTACTCCGTGATACTTGCCGATACTGCCGGCATCCATGATACCAATGATTCCATCGAGTTAGAAGGTATTCGTCGCGCCAAAGAAAGAGCCGAGAATTCTGATATACAAATTCACCTTTATGACGGCAGCACCCTCACCTCCGCTCCAATGGTGAATGACAATGCTATCAATGTCATTAATAAAAAAGATCTCGTCACAAAGATGCTCCTCAGAGAGCTACATCAAAAAAACATACTATGTATATCTGCCCAAGACGGTGATTCAATAGATGTGCTCATCACTACATTAGTCAAGCATATTGAAGCCTCCTATTCCATGAATGACAATTCCCTTATTACCAGAACCCGACACAAGGTCGCATTTGAAAATGCACTCCAACATTTAACACACTTCGAACATCACCTGACTCTAGATCTGAAAGCTGAAGAATTACGACGTGCTGCCATTGAAATCGGTAAAATCACTGGTAATATTCATCTAGAAGATGTATTAGATGCCCTCTTCAGTTCATTCTGTATAGGAAAATAATGTTTCACGTGAAACAAAGAAAAATTATGAAGCAATATGATGTAATAGTAATTGGTGGTGGACACGCGGGTGCTGAGGCGGCAGCCGCAGCAGCGCGTATGGGTGTTAACACAGCCCTCATCACTCAAAAAACTGATAAAATCGGTGAAATGTCTTGTAACCCTGCCATCGGCGGCGTTGCGAAAGGAACAATCGTTCGCGAGATAGATGCACTAGATGGCATTATGGCGCGAGCCGCCGATATGGCAGGCATTCATTATCGTATATTGAATAAAAGCAAAGGACCTGCCGTTTATGGCCACCGAGCACAATCAGACCGCAAACTCTACCGTAATGCCGTCCAATCGCTTTTAAATGAATATGACAGCCTCACCATCATTGAAGATACTGTGGATGATATTATCATAGAAAACAATAAGGCATCTGCCGTTGTTGGTGCATCTGGTGAACATTATCAAAGCAACCAAATTGTATTAACAACCGGAACCTTTCTGAACGGGCTCATACATATTGGAACAGAAACAAGACCAGCCGGAAGAGTAGGGGATGAACCTTCTATTCCACTCGCCGGCAGATTAAAAAACATAGGCTTTTCAATGGGTAGGCTCAAAACGGGTACACCGGCGCGCCTGAACGGGAAAACGATTAACTGGGATATACTTACACCACAACCAGGGGACACGCCTCCCGAGCCGCTCTCCTATTTGAACAGTGAGATAACGGTACCCCAGGTTCATTGCTACATCACTCATACCAATGAAGAGACACATAAGGTGATACGTGATAATTTGCATCTAGCACCCATGTATTCTGGGCAAATTGAAGGTAAGGGGCCGCGCTATTGCCCCTCTATTGAAGATAAAGTCGTACGGTTTGAACAGAAAACATCACATCAAATCTTTTTGGAACCAGAAGGGCTGGACGACGACACAGTCTACCCAAATGGTATTTCAACCTCACTACCAGCCAGTGTTCAAGACAAATTCCTTAGGACTATCAGGGGCTTAGAGGATGTTGAAATATTGCGTCCAGGCTATGCTATAGAGTATGATTATGTCGATGCGCGTGAGCTTCATCATACATTAGAAACTAAACGTGTCTCTGGGCTCTATTTTGCAGGGCAGATCAATGGCACAACAGGCTATGAAGAAGCCGGCGGGCAGGGACTTGTCGCGGGTGCCAATGCTGCCCTTAAGTCGCTGAATAAGAAAGACCTTGTTCTCAGGCGCTCTGACAGCTTCATAGGGGTGATGATTGATGATCTCGTGACTCTTGGCACAACAGAGCCTTATCGCATGTTCACATCGCGCTCTGAATATCGTTTGTTGCTTCGCCCTGATAATGCCGATAGGCGCTTAACGCCGGTAGGGTTGGAATATAATCTTATTAGAGAAGAACGAAAATTAACATTTAACACCAAAAAACAGCTGCTTATAGAGTCTTTGTCAGCGTATAAAACAACCATCGCAACTCCCAAATGGCTAGAGTCGCAAGGTATTCACATCAATCAAGACGGTGTCAAGCGTAGTGCATTTGATTTACTCCAATTCCCCAACGTGACCACAGATACTATTAATACATTATGGCCGGAATTAGCACATATTCACCCATCGATTCTAAAGTTACTAGAGATTGAAGCCATATATGCGCATCACCTAGAAAAACAACAACGTGATATTGATGCATTCCTTCGTGATGAAGAATTAGAGATACCCTTACACCTTGATATTACGACTATCAAATCACTTTCTAACGAGATCAAGGAAAAGCTTGGAGTACACCAGCCAAGAACCCTCGGTGAGGCGTCTAGAATACCAGGGGTCACACCCGCCGCCGTCACCGCCTTATTAGCGGCGATCAAACAATATAAAAAGGCGGCCTAATAATGAATGTTTCAC
>CALJMC010000137.1 GCA_937982385.1 uncultured Rickettsiales bacterium
TGCCACTGTTCAGCCCAATGTTGAAACTTATGACCAAAACCGTCTCGATTTGATTTATGAAATTGAAGAAGGTGATGTGACGCGTATTACGGATGTGACATTCATTGGTAACAAAGCGTTTGCCAGCCCAACATTGCGTGAAGTGGTGCGTACATCTCAGGAGTGCTGGTATTGCTTCTTGAGTGACAATGACAAATATAATGCTGATATGCTTGAGTTTGATAAGGAGCTTTTGCGTAAGTTCTATACATCGCAAGGTTATGCTGACTTTAAATTGGACTCTGTGATTGCAGAGTTGTCGCCTGATAAAAAAGAACTCTATATTACCTTCACCATGGATGAGGGGACGAAGTATGATTTCGGGAATATCAGCGTCGCCTCGAACCTGCAAGGGCGCGCGCAAGAAGGTTTGGACGATATACCATCATCTGAGACGGGAAGTTTCTATAATACCAATGATGTGGAAGACTCAATTGATAGCCTGACTAAGGCGATGGAAGAGCGCGGATTTGCGTTCGTAAAGATTGAGCCTGAGTTGAAACGTAATATTACGGATCAAACCATCGATATTACCTATAACATTAAGGGTGGGCCGCGTGTCTATGTCGAGCGGATTGATATTGTCGGCAACCGTCGTACGCTTGATGAGGTGGTGCGTCGCGAGTTTCGATTGGCTGAAGGGGATCCGTTTAATGCGGCGAAGCTTCGTCGTTCTGAAGAGCGCCTTAGAAATCTAGGCTTCTTTGATAGTGTGAACCTTAAGCGTAAACCTGGTAGTTCGCCAGATCGCGTTGTGGTGGAAGTGCAAATTGAAGAGCGCTCTACAGGTGAATTGAGCTTGGGAGCTGGTTTCTCTTCTACCGATGGGGCATTGGCTGATATTGGTATTCGTGAGCGCAACTTGCTGGGTAGTGGGCAAGATTTGCGATTTAAAGGGACTTTCGCGACACGTCGTCAGCAATTTGATATTGGGTTTACGGAACCCTATTTCCTAGACCGTGAATTGTCAGTTGGGTTTGATTTGTTTAAAACTACGCAAGATTTTAACTCTGAGAGTTCATTCGATCGTGAATCTCTGGGTGGCCGTTTGCGTGCGGGCTATGCGATTAGTGAACATTTGAAACATTCGCTTTATTATTCCTATGAGGAAATTGATATTACGGATGTTGATGATGATGCCTCAACCTTTATTCAGGAGCAAGAAGGCTCTAATGTGACGTCATTGGTTGGGCATGCTTTGACATGGGATCGCAGAAACAACCGCTTTGATCCATCTGAAGGCTTTATGGTGCGTTTCTCTCAGGATTATGCTGGGGTAGGTGGGGATTCGGAATTTATTCGTCATGAGTTGGGTGCCTCTTATTATTATCCTATCCATGATCAGTGGACATTTATGCTCTCTGGTAATGGTGGTAGCATTATTGGTGTCAATGATGACGATGTGCGTATTAATGACCGTTTCTTCCTTGGTGGAAGAAAACTGCGTGGATTTGATAATGCAGGGGTAGGTCCGAGAGATACATCAACGACGGATGCGCTCGGCGGAAACACCTATTACACAGGGACTGCTGAGATGACTTTCCCACTTGGGTTGCCTGAGGATTTAGGCTTTAAAGGTGCAATCTTTGCTGACGCGGGTAGTTTGTTCGATCTTGACAGCAGTGGCTCAGACATTGTGGATACGCGCTCAGTGCGTGCTGCAGGTGGTGTTGGTCTGTTGTGGAAGTCGCCATTTGGACCGATTCGTCTCGATTTTGCTAAAGCATTTCGCAAAGAAGATTTCGATGAAACTGAGACCTTTCGCTTTAACTTCGGCTCGCGTTTTTAGGCTTGGTATTCTTCAGTTTTCCTGATAGAACTGGCTTCTAGCGGGCGCGAATTAGTTGCGCTCTGCCATTGATAGAATTATTGTGGAGTGGAGATTCTTATGCGTATGTTGGTAATGTTACTATGTACAATGATGTTGAGTACAGCGTTTGCGAGTGATGCGTCAGCGCAGATGCGTATTTCTATTGTTAATATTCAAAAGATTATGAAAGATTCTGTCGCGGCTAAATCAGCTAAGCAACAGCTCTCTGCTAAGCAAAAGCAATTTCAAACGCAGCTGAATGCGCGTGAGAAAGCATTGAAAACCCAGAATGATGAATTGTTGAAACAGCGTGCGACGCTTACAAAAGACGAAATGACCGCACGTGTTGCAGCGTTCCGAAAAAAAGCAGGAGAAGCGCAGGGCGAAGCTCAGAAAAAACGTGTGAGTTTGGATAAGGCATTTAACCAGGCGCTTTCTGATATTCAAAAAAATGTAACGGCGATTATTGGTGAAATTGCGAAAGAGAAACAAATCGCATTGGTGATTCCCGCGTCTCAAACGATGCATTATGACCCTGCGATGGATATTTCTGCAGAGGTGTTGGCGCGCTTAAACAAACGTTTGCCTTCGCTGAAACTGGCATTCTAGGAACGGCTAATTAGGATTTTCTGATGGCTGATAGTCGTTTTTTCAAAAAACCGGAGGCGCGAAGCCTCAAAGACATTGCTGCCCATACTAGTTGTGTGTTGCATGGCGATGTCGATATGTCCATAATTATGGAAGATGTGGCGCCGCTTGATCGCGCACAAGCAAATGAGATTAGTTTTTTAGATAACCCTAAATATGTCTCAGCCTTTGAAAACTCTTCGGCGGGTGCATGTATTGTTCATGAAAAATATGTGAATCAAGCTCCCGAGGGTATGGCGCTTCTGCTTAGCAAAGACCCTTATCGTAGCTATGCGTTGGTTGCTCAGCTTTTCTACCCCTTTGCTCCATTGGTTGGTGATATATCTGATGCAGCCCATATCAATGATACCGCTATTATTGGCCAAGGGTGCAGCATTGCTCCGGGTGCCGTGATTGGCGCATATGTGATCATTGGTAATAATGTCGATATTGGCGCCAATGTTGTGGTGCATGATGCTGTTGAAATTGGCAATAATACGCGTATTGGCGCACTGACATCATTGAGCCATTGTATGATTGGTGAAGATGTCATCATTCATCGTGGTGTTCATATTGGGCAAGATGGATTTGGTTTTGCGTTGAGCCGTGAAGGGCATGTGAAAGTGCCACAGCTCGGACGCGTTATTATCGAGAACCATGTTGATATTGGCGCAGGAACATGTATTGACCGTGGGACCGGTCCGGATACCGTGATTGGAGCGGGAACGAAGATAGATAACCTCGCGCAGATTGGACATAATGTGCAGATTGGTCGTGGTACAATTATTGTCTCACAAGTGGGCGTCTCTGGCAGTACTAAAGTAGGTGATGGTGTCATGATAGCGGGGCAAACGGGCATTGCGGGGCATTTGCGTATTGGTCATGGTGCGCGTATAGCCGCACGTAGTGGCGTGACAACTGACGTGCCCGCAGGTGCGTCCGTGGGGGGCTTCCCATCTGTGCCTATTAAAGACTTCCATCGCCAAACCATTGCCCTTGCGCGTTTGGTTACAGAAGGCCGAAATAAACATAAGACAATTGAAGATGAATCATAAACACGACAAGGATTGAAGATGATTGATGAAAATTTGCATATGGTGGACAGTGAACGCATTAAGGAAATGATTCCGCATCGTTATCCGTTTTTGCTGATTGACCGTGTGGTGAATATGCGTCCTAGCGAAGGTGCTGTCGGCATTAAAAATGTAACGGTAAATGAACCGCATTTTCCTGGGCATTTTCCTGGGCAAGCCGTGATGCCAGGTGTGTTGATTGTGGAAGCAATGGCGCAAACTTCTGCTGTGTTGGTGGTGCATACGCTGGGTAAGGAAGCGGAAGGCAAGCTTGTTTATTTCATGTCGATTGATAATGCACGTTTTCGCAAACCTGTGGTGCCCGGAGATCAAATCTATATTCATTGTGATGTGAAGCGCAGCCGAGGCAATGTATGGAAGTTTGAGGGTGTGGCAATGGTCGGTGATGTGAAGGTTGCAGAAGCAACATTCTCAGCCATGATTGTTGATAACGAAGAATAACAGAAAAGAGTTAGAATGATTCATTCAACAGCAATAATTCATCCGAATGCTACGGTGGCGGATGACGTGAAAATCGGTGCGTATAGCGTAATAGGCGAGCATGTGTCACTGGCGGCGGGTGTAGTTGTGCATTCGCATGTGGCGATTGATGGCCATACGAGCATTGGCGAGGGAAGCCAAATTTTCCCCTTTGCATCGATTGGGCATGCTCCGCAGGACCTCAAATATAAAGGTGAGTCATCCACTTTGACGGTTGGTGCGCGTAATGTGATTCGTGAGCATGTGACCATGAATCCAGGCACCGAAGGTGGCGCAATGGCGACTGTTGTGGGTGATGATTGCTTGTTTATGACGGCATCGCATGTTGCGCATGATTGCGTGGTTGGCGACCGTGTGATTTTGGCTAATAATGCGACGCTCGCTGGGCATGTTTCTGTGGGGGATAACGCTATTATCGGCGGGCTTTCTGCGGTGCATCAGTTCGTGCGCATTGGTGCACATGCTATGATTGGTGGCATGTCAGGTGTGGCAGCAGATGTGTTGCCCTATGCCTCGGTCACAGGCGATAGAGCCTATCTTGCCGGATTGAACTTAGTTGGTATGAAGCGCCGCGGGTTAGAGCGTGAGGAAATACATGCACTTAGAAATGCCTATAAGAAGGTGTTTGAGTCTGATAAAGGGACGCTGGCAGAGCGTGTTGCTGCTGTGCGCAGTGAATATGCTGACAGTGAGTCTGTGCAAGAGATGCTCGGCTTCTTCTCTGAAGATTCTTCGCGTTCATTTTGTACGCCTAAGGCGGCGTAATGGGGGCTGTTATGAATCATTCATCAGCCGCACAGAGCACGGATACTAGCCGCTTAGCAATTCTGGCCGGTAAAGGTGATTTGCCCGGGCGCATTGCGGAGGCGTGTATTCGTACAAAACGTAATTATGTGATGATTGGGGTGGAGGATAATACGCCCGAGGAAACGGTTGCAGAGCATCCTCATTTTTGGATAAAGCTCGGCACGCTCGGCAAGGCCTTTGAACAAATGCGTGCAGAAGAGGTTGGTTCGCTCGTATTGGCAGGTCGTATTGAGCGTCCATCTATCACCACCTTGCGTCCTGATAAAGTTACAGCGAAATTGTTGGCGAAACTGGGTGCTAAAATGTTTGCAGGTGATGATCGGCTGCTCAGCACTATTATAAAATTTATGGAAGATGAAGGATTTACAATAGTGGGCATAGATGATGTATTGGATGATGTTCTGATGCCTGAGGGATTGATAAGCAATAGTTTTCCAGATAAGCAGTCTCAGGCTGATATTGAAATTGGTGTGGCGATGGCAAAAGAAATCGGGCGTCTAGATATTGGGCAAGCCGTTGTGGTGCAGCAGGGACACGTGCTGGGTGTTGAGGCGATGGAAGGCACAGATCAACTGATCGCGCGTTGTGGCGCACTTAAGCTTTCTGACCGAGGTGGCGTGTTGATTAAGGTAAAAAAACCGCATCAGGAGAGTCGTGTTGATTTGCCAACTATAGGCGTTGAAACGGTTAAGCGTATTGCAGAAGCTGGATTATCGGGCATCGCGATTGAAGCAGGTGGCTCATTGATTGTGGATCGTAAGGCCGTTGAACGCGCTGCGAATGAGCATAATATATTTGTTGTAGGTTTTACGGTGTAATCATATGGCACTGACCAAAAAGATTTTTATTATTGCAGGTGAAGCTTCGGGCGACAGGCTCGGTGGTTCACTCATTTCATCATTGCGGCATATTTCAGTGGGTGTTACGCTTGATATTGCTGGCATTGGTGGTGAATGGATGAAACGTGAGGGGCTGACCTCACTTTTCCCGATGGATGAGCTGTCGCTTATGGGGTTTGTCGAAATTATCCCGCACATCCCGCGTCTTTTGAAACGTATTCATGAGACTGTAGAAGTTATTGAACTCGCACAGCCGGATGTGGTGGTGACGATTGATTCCCCCGGTTTTACCTATCGTGTGGTGAAGCAGTTACGTGAGCGTGGGAAGATGAAAAATACGCGATTTGTGCATTATGTCGCGCCGACAGTGTGGGCTTATAAACCGCAACGTGCTGCCAAAACGGCTGAACTCTTCGATGCATTACTAACGGTGCTGCCGTTTGAGCCACCCTATTTTGAAGCTGAAGGGTTGGAGACGCATTTTGTGGGGCATCCTATCGCGATGGAGACTGTGCCGAATGATGCGGAAATTCAAGAGGTGCGCAGCAACTATGACATTAATGCGAAAACTCCTGTGATTATGGCATTCTCGGGCAGCCGTTCGAGCGAGGTGGAGCATTTGCTTCCCGTGTTTGAAGAGGTGTTTGATGGTTTCTGGGGGCGTGTGAAGCATAAGGTTGTGCTGGCGACGACCGCAACGCAGGAAGCGCATGTGAGAGAGCTTACAGCGCATTGGCATGACCAGCCTGTGATTATCTCGGACGAAGCCGAGAAAAAAGCGTTGCTACATGGCGCCTATGCTGTGCTGGCGAAATCGGGGACAGTTGCGTTGGAAGTCGCGCGGGCAGGGGTTCCGATGGTCACGGCGCATAAGGTGAATCCGCTGAGTGCGTGGATTCTCCGCCGTATGTTTAAAGGTAAATATGTGAACCTTATTAATATTCTACATGACAAAGAAATTGTGCATGAGTGTATCCAAGAACGCTGCACAGCCGAGGTGATTATCCCGTTATTGAATGACATCACCCAGAAGGATGACATCAGAAACATGCAGCATCTCGCCATGTCCGAAGCAATGGAAATGCTAGCCTCCCCACACCCGCACCGCGCCGCAGAGGTTGTGTTAGCTTAACGTGTCGTCATCCCGTGCTACGACACGGGATCTTTTCATTTCAATCGTATAGAGATCCCGACTTTCGTTGGGATGACGAAGAGTTTGAGGCACCTTAACACAATCGTCATAATTTCGTGATATAATATATATTCGTTAGTAAGTAGAGGGGTGTTATTAAGATGGGAAACGCAAGCATATTTGGAATTGATATTGAAGACCCTCGCATCGATCGGGGCGTTTATAATGGTATTCTGTTTCATTCAAACTGGTTAATGCAGTCTGCAAATAAATCTAGATCTGCTGCAGATCAATATCTTTCTAGAGAAGGTATGAGCGATGAGGATTTTGCAAATTATTTGTTAAATGATGTTGATTTTGAAATGTATAGCGCCGGTGTTTCAAAGGGATATGGCATTGGCATGGGCTCAACTATATCTGGAATAAATCATTATGATGAGGAAAAAGTTCCTGAGGACTATAAAGATGAACTCGTCGCGCAAAGAAATGCGTTTAGAGAAAATGAGCTTACTCCTGAAAACCGAGAAGCGCTTGTTAGTCAATTAGGATTACGAGCTCAAGAGCAGTTTCAACAAGAGCAGCCGATTGCACAGCAAATAAATGTGCCAGACGGCCTGTTGCCAGAAGGTGAGGGATGGGAGCGAACAGCGTTGCCAGAAGATGTCTATGCGAACCTAAAAAAGCAGAGCAACGGCTTGGCAATATTTACTCGTCCAGCGGAAGGAGGTTTCGGTTATGAAGTGCAGACCGTGCTGATGATTAACCAAGATGATGTGGATGCCTATCGCACTTTCAGCACAGAGCAGCTTGCCGCAGCGGCGAGCCTGTCAGATGAAGAAAAGCCTTATAGTATTGTTGTAGATGCAGAGAACATAAAGCATGATGCTGCCAATGCTGAGGGTGCAGGCTATATGATTACTATGTCTGGTGATGTGTTGGGAGCTGGAATAGCGCCAGAACTGCTGCACAAAGAGGTAGGTGAGCATTTCACACCATTGGTTGGCGAGGCTGGTGCATTTGAAGTAATGCTCAGGTCTACGGAGGTGGCACCTTCACAAGAGACGCTTCAAACACCTAATATGTCTAATGATATAGAACCACGCACGCGCTAGAATCATTGTTAGCCAATAACTAGCTGATTTGACCTTAACCGAATTGTCATAATTCTGTGATATGATGGTGGAAAGCAGGGGGTATAAACATGACAGAAAAGACACTGGAAGAAAAACAAGCTGAATTTAATTTAGAGGCACAAGAATTTTTGTCTGAAAACTTTGAATTAGAGTTTTCTAGCCTTCAG
>CALJMC010000138.1 GCA_937982385.1 uncultured Rickettsiales bacterium
TATTAACTATTTAAAGTGCAACTATTGAGGCAGCTTAGCCCATAGTCACTCTAATTTGCATCACTGTTTGGTAAAAAACATATCAGGAAAGATAAAGCGGAAAAATTAACTATTTGGCAACGTTTCTATGTTATTGTGTAATATGCGAACGTATCGCTTAAAATAGGTAACGTTAACAGGTAGTTGACAAGAATGAGTTTAATATCGCTAGCATCTGTGCAAGCGTCTGGGCCATCTGGTGTACATTTAAACACCGCTCAGAGTGAGGCATCTTCATCGATTGCCCGACTTTCGTCGGGCAACGCGATTGTGCGTGCCGGGGATGATGTTGCGGGCATGTCTGTCTCTACTGGGATGCAAACGCGTATCACTTCCCTTCGCAGCTCTTTGATTAATACCTTGCAGGCATCGAGCATGCTGCAAGTTGCAGATGGTGGCTTAAGTCAAATTCAAGATATTTTAGAGCGAATGAATGCGCTGTCTACTCAGGCGAATGGTGGATCCTTGGCCGAAACAGAGCGAAGTTTCTTGAACCTAGAGTTTCAGGAGTTGAAAGAAGAAATTACACGCATTAGTGACGCGACCAACTTTAATGGTGTGAGCGTGCTGAAGGCTGGAGAGGTCGATGCCTCGCAATCACTTAAAATTAATGATAGCATTGCTGAAAAGGCAAGTGCGTATGTTGACTTTAATAATGGGCTTGGGAATGTGGCTTCGGCTGGTGAAACATTCATAATTCAGGGCCTTACATTTACTTTCCAAGCGGGGGTTCCTACAACCCCGCTCGGTGTTCAGGTGGGAGCTGATGCGAAAGAGACCGTCACTAATTTATTGCAGGCATTTAACGATTTTATTGTTTCTGAGCCTACGGACGGTTTGTTGTTAAGCCAAGTTGTGTTTGAAAATAATAATGATGGCGCTTTCTCTATTACGTCCCGGACAGGGGGTGAGTTGTCGCAGAATTTTACAATCAATCTCGCTCAGTCTACGTCTCGCACGAGTTTTGACGTTAGTAATGCGGTTGATGTTGGGGCTGCTGGAGGAAACGGCAGTTTCCTTTTAAATCTTGCTGATAGTAATGCTTTGGGTGCTAATAGTACGCAGGTAAGTGGTGTTACGTCTGCTGGCGGTCTTGTGAGCGATCAAAGTCAGACTTCTGGAGAAGTTAGATTTGTTTTTAATGCTAATCCAACGGGAGGTGCGATAGGGGTTGATAGTGGCTTTGGTACGATCTCTCCGTTAACGACGTTGTTGGCTTTTGGCACTGATATTCCAATCGGTGCAACGATTGAAGAAACCATTGATAATGCTGTGCAGGTATTGACGGAATATACCGACTCGACTTCTAATTTGACGCAGTCTATTCGACAACTCGAATATTTTCGTGATGAACAAAATTTGGTTGTGCGTTATAAAGGGGTGGGGAATCCGGAGAATTTTTTAGGTACTGATGTTCGGGTAGCTAGAACAGGTACGACGGCTATAACGTTGCCATCGGGCGGCACGTTTGATGCTGTCACGGGTGGAACAAACTCGGGCGTCAATACTGAGGGTGTCATTAATTCAGAGTTTGTTGGTCAGGTGAGTGGGTTTGAAGCGGAGTATGTTTCTACTAATAGAATGAATCTGTCATTGACGGTGGGTGAGTCAACCTATGAAGCAACCTTTAATACTGACTTTACGAGTCATCAAACGGTTCGCTTGAACTCTGAGGATGGCGGCTATTTAGATGTCACCTTTAATGCTGATAATAATAGTGTTTTAAGTCAGGATGATGCCGATGTTTTTGCGGGTCGTGTTGATCAGGCAATGGAGGGGCTGACTTTTTATCAGGAACGTAATGTGTCTAGCTTTGTGGGGAGTGATTTGCTCAGAGGTACAACGTTAGATATACGGCTTGATGATTTTTCTGAGAATATTATCTTTGATTCGTTCGAGATTCATGCCTATGACGCGGACGCATCTACTGCCAATCCGTCTGCTCGGATGGAGGTTGTTATTGATGGTGAGCGTTTTAGAAGCGTGGAGGATATCGGGGAAACGATAACAGCTTATCAGCATATTGTGATGCAGAGTTTGGATAACCCTGAGCGTCGCATCACCTTTACCAATTCTGATACTGAATTAGCGATTAAAACCACTGCTAATGCTGATATGTTAAAAGAAGCATTCTTAAGGCAGCTGCCAATCGGAGAGGCTGGATCAGGTGTTGAAACTATTAGCTTTCAGGTGGATGAGAGTGCAGATAACCAGTTGGAATATGCCATTACTACTATATCTACTCAGACGTTATTTGTTGATAGTGAGGGGTTGAATATTGCGACAAGTGAAGCAGCTAACGAGGCCTTCACCGCAATAAAAGAAGCAATAGATACTGTGACATCACGTCGTGCTTATGTTGGAGCATTGCAAAGCCAGTCGGATTATATTTATTCAACGCTCGAATCCTCTATTATTTCGCACGAGGCGGCACGAGGCGTGATCGCGGATACCGACATAAGTGCTGAGGCGACAGCTTTTGCTCAAAGCCAAGTGAGAATTCAAGCTGCAATTGCGGTGGGTGCGCAGGCGAATGTATTGCGTTCAACTGTACTGGATATTATCGAAGCGCTTTAGGTGTTAAACTTTTAGGTTGTTGAGTTCGTTAAATGTCAACTTATGCGTTTAAGTTTTTGTTAAATATAACGCATTATTGTATATTCTCTCTTTTTTCTGTTCCAAAATCTAACAAAATTAACCCTTTGGTAGGATTTTTTGTGTTAATATTAATTGTTGCGAAAAGTATTCGCTAATAAAACTGGTAACAGGTAGTTGACCAATAATGAGTTTAATAACGCTAGCATCATTGCAGGCGCCTACGGTGAGTGGAACTAATTTACGTATCGTCCAAGGCCAAGCAAATTCATCGATAAGTAGATTGTCGTCGGGCGATGCTATTGTTCGTGTGTCAGATGATGTGGCTAGTCTCTCTATTTCTACTAGTATGCAAACGCGCATCACCTCAATTCGAAGTTCATTAGTCAATACATTGCAAGCAACGAGTATGCTGCAAGTCGCTGATGGTGGTTTGAGCCAAATAGGAGAGATACTTAATCGTATGAACGGATTATCGGTTCAGGCAAATGGTGGGGGGCTTACTGATACTGAGCGTGGATTCCTCAATCTAGAGTTTCAGCAGCTTAAAGAAGAAATAAATCATATTAGTGCTTCGACTAATTTTAATGGCGTAAGCGTGCTAGCGACCGATAAAATTGCTGCAACCAATGCACTAAGGACTGATAGTAGTGTCGCGGATAAAGCCTCTGCAATTATTAATTTTACAACCAACCCAGATAATAATGATTACTTTGAGGTGCAAGGTGTGCGCTTAAGGTTCAGAAATTCACCGGGGACAACAACAACCTATGTGCAGCGTGGCGCAACACTTGAAGAGTCGGTGACAAACTTGCTGGCTAAGTTAAATGATTTTCCACTTAATAATAGTAATACTATCACGACTCGTGAGAGAGCTTTGCGGCTTCAAGAGGCGACATATGAACAGTTGAGCCCTACCAGCTTTAAAATCACCTCCATTTCAGGTGGCGAGCTGGCGCGTAACTTTATTATAGATGAGATCGGCTCCAATCAGGGGCGCGAAAATTTTGAGGTGTTGAATGCTATTAATATTTTCCCGAGTACCAATGCAATATATCCAGGTAATTGGATATTAAATAGTAACGACATCTCTGGCCTTAGCTATAATGATACGCAAGCTGTGGGGCAAACGGATGGAAGCCTCGTGCAGTTTCAAAATCAAGAAGCAGGAACTTTTCGGTTCAATTTTACAGGGCAGCCAGCACAAAACAACCAGCTTCGTATTGATAATGGTACGGGGGGTGAGCAGGTTTTTCAGTTTAGAAATAGTGTAACCCTTACAGAAGTAAATGCTGACATTCGTATTGAAATTGGTGGAACTATTGAAGAAACTATTGATAATGCAGTGATTAAGCTAAATGAATTCACTGAAAATCAACGTGTTGGTTCTCGGCGTACAGTTGTGACGCGACAATTGGAATATTTCCGTGAAGGCACAGACTTGGTTACGCGTTACAAGGGAATGGGTAATGCATCTGATATAAATGAACAAAATCCAGAATTTCGTGAGACAGGTACGGCTATTATTCTCCCTGATGGCACAGCACAAGACTTCATGACTAATGGTGTTAATGAGGGGGTCGATGCGCAGGGCGTTATTAACCCTGATTTCTATGGTAAAATATCTGGGTTTGAGGCCGAACTGGTGACGTTGAGGAAAATAAAATTATCCGTAACGGTGGGCGAATCTACCTACAGCGCACAAATGGAGACTGACTTCCCTTCTAATGGGCGCAAAATTCGTATGGTGTCCGATGAGGGCGGCTATTTTGATATCCCATTTAATGAGGGAAGTTATGATGTGAGAACGCAAGAGGAGGCAGATAGCTTTGCTGCGCGTGTGGAAGGTGCACTCTCAGGCTTAACCTTCTATCAGACGCGTAATATTGACAGCTTTGGTGCTGGGGGATTGCTGACTGATAGCAAGATGGAGATTCGTTTGGATGATTTTGATTCTCCGCTCGCTTTTCAGGATGTGAAGATTGTTGGGTTTGAAGAAAATGCACGCAATCAAATTACGGGTGCAAAAATTGAAATAACCATTAATGGTGAGCAATATCGAAGTGTGACCGATATTGAAGACTATATTTCTCCTTATCAGCAGATTGTGCTTGAGAATGTCGATGACCCTGAGAGTCAGATTATATTCACGAACAACCGCGATAGAATTGAGATTAATACCGTGGAAGAGGCGGCAGCATTAGAAAAGGCGTTCTTTGAACAGCTTCCACTTGGTGACGTTACATCTGGTACAGAAACAATCAGTTTTGACATTGATGGAAGTAGTAACTATCAACTGGACTATAGCATTGAAACCATTTCAGTTCAGACGTTGTTTGATAATCCTGATGGTCTGAATGTTAGTTCGGCGGAAGATGCTGTAGCCGCGGCTATCGCTATTGAAGCTGCGATAGATATCTTGACCTCGCGGCGTGCTTATGTCGGTGCGTTGCAGAGCCGTGCAGACTTTACCTATTCTTCGCTCGAATCTTCAGCCACGGTGCATGAAGCTGCTCGCTCTCGTATTGCTGATACTGATATTAGCACAGAGTCTACTTCATTCGCGAAGTCTCAGGTGCAAATTCAATCTGCTATTGCTGTGGGTGCGCAAGCAAATGTGTTGCGTTCAACCGTGCTTGATATTGTCGATGCTGGGAATTTAAGCGTTAATTCTTAACGAATAATATCCGCTTTTTTTTTAAGATTAAAATATGACAACTAGATGACATAACAACATTTTTTTTCGATTTTGGTTGCTAGGTGGCGCGCAATGTGTATTATGCATTTCGAGTTTGCTACAATCTATTCTCTATCTCTGACTACTGCATGATGCGTTTTAAGAGTTTCTGAATTTACTACACCAAGCTCTTGACTAAACGTTTTGTTACATGGTGTAACGGGGCGCAACGCTATCCTCAAGGAGATTTAAGATGGCTCAAGGTACAGTTAAATGGTTTAATCCAACAAAAGGCTACGGCTTCATTCAACCAGAAGATGGTGGAAAAGACGTATTCGTTCACATTACAGCTCTAGAAGCAGCTGGTCTTCGTTCTTTGGACGACGGACAAGCAGTAAATTTTGACCTAGAAGATTCTAAAGGCAAAACTTCTGCTGTGAACATTCAGTTGGCTGCGTAACTGCAACTCACGGAATTCATAGAAGTAGGCGAGCGGTAATTCTGCTCGCCTATTTTTTATGCTCTTACTAAAAATAGTCTTTTAAGATTAAAATTATTATAATTTTAATCCGCTGATTGGTCGGCGCTCTTGGAATACAAGGGCTAGCGGATTCTAGTGATATTTCATTTTATATGAAATTCACTCTAGTCGTTTATTTTTGTAAAAGAGCATGCTGCGCTGACGAGACGTGCGCAGAACAAAAATAAATTAAGCATGCCGAGTCCGATCAGAGTGTGCACATATATAAGAAAGACTATTTAATGGACGATTTCAGTGGCTTTGCTATGCCTAAAATGCTGCACGCCAATTTGGCAGAGATGCAGTATCAGCAACCTACCCCTATTCAAGCGAAAGCAATTCCTTTGGCCCTTGAAGGGCAAGATATTTTGGGTTCAGCTCAAACAGGAACAGGAAAGACAGCGGCATTTTTGATTCCCGCGATTTCCTATTTGCTTCGCAATCAAGAAGAATCCGCTATTATTCTAGCGCCAACACGCGAGCTTGCTATGCAGGTGATGACCGTGTCGCATGCGATGCTTGGTAAACAATCTGGCATTCGCAGCACACTGCTTATTGGTGGTGCGCCAATGCAAAAGCAGTTCCAAGAATTGCGCCGTAGCCCGCGCCTTATTATTGGTACGCCGGGTCGTATTAATGACCATTTACGTCGCAAGTCACTGCATTTAAGCAATGCTAGCTTTTTGATTCTCGATGAGATGGATCGCATGCTTGACCTTGGTTTTGGTGTGCAGATTGATGACATCGTGCAGCATATGCCGAATGAGCGTCAGACGTTGATGTTTTCTGCTACCTTGCCGAAAGAAATTGAGAAGCTCTCTAAGAAATATATGAGCAATGCGACACGTGTATCAGTGGATAATGTATCGCGCCCAGCTGCAAAAATTAAGCAGACTGAGCTGCGTGTTGGTCAACGTGATAAATACCAAACCTTGCTGAATGAGCTGCAAAAGCGTGAAGGCACGGTGGTGATGTTTGTGAAAACACGCCGTGATACTGAAACCATTGCTGAAAAGCTTGCTAAAGATGGCATCGAAGCTGAGCCGATTCATGGTGAGTTGCGTCAAAAACGTCGTGACAACACGATTAAAGCATTCCGTAATCAGAAATTCCGTGTCTTGGTTGCGACGGATGTTGCTGCGCGTGGTTTGGATATTCCGCATATTGCGCATGTCATCAACTATGATTTGCCGCAAGTAGCTGAGGATTATATTCACCGTATTGGTCGTACTGCACGTGCTGGTGCCGAGGGTGAGGCGCTGTGTCTGATTGCGCCGCATGATGAAGAAAAATGGTATGAAATTGCTATGCTTCTTGATCCGAATGCGAAGATTGAACGTCCACGCAGAATGGGTAAGTCTAAGCCAAAACGCTTCGGCGGCAAAGGCGGCGGTGGCGGCAAATCATTCGGTGGTGGCGGTGGCGCAGGTGGCCGACGTGATGGTAAATCATTTGGTGGCGGTGGCAATGGTAAGCCATTTAAGCGTCGCGAAGGTGGAAGCTCTGAAGGGAAGCCATTTAAGCGTCGCGAAGAAGGTGGCTCATCTGAGGGTGGCAAACCGTTCAAGCGTCGCGAAGGCGGCCATTCCGATGGCAAGCCATTCAAACGTCGTGATGAAGGTTCATCCGAGGGGCAGCCATTCAAACGTCGCGAAGGCGCGGCTGACGCGAAGCCATACAAGCAAAAACGTCCAGGTTCGCATACGGATGCTGGTGGCAAACCTAAATTTGAAAAACGTAGCGAAGGGGGTGACAAGCCATTTAAGCGCCGTGATGAAGGTTCATCTGAAGGTCATACCAAGACAAACTTTAAAAAACGCAAGAAGCCTCCCGGGGCTGGCGGTGGTCGTCCGAATAAAGCAGGTGGTGAGGGTGCTAAGTCTAAGCCCGCACATGGCGGTAAAGGCGGCAGCATATCGCGCTCACAGGCGAAGAATCTAAAGGGTAAGGTGAAGTTTAAGCAGGGCTAGATAAGATGCCCAATATGGCTTCCAATATCAGTGAGGAGGTGGCTTACTTCTACACCTTCACCGCGTATTTTGTTTGATGGAGTTTCATGACCCAAATGGCTTGCGCGCACATCGTCAATGAGTGCTCGTGAGCCTTCTAACAATGTAGTCTTTGCATTTATCTTTGATAGTGGTGCGCCAATCATAATCTTCTCCTATATCTATATCATACCTTTATTTGATGACAGTTTCGTGACAATTTGATAGAAAACATACATAA
>CALJMC010000139.1 GCA_937982385.1 uncultured Rickettsiales bacterium
TTCGACAACCAGTACACAGCAGTTTTATTGTTTTGTTGGACTCCTAGCCCCTTTAGGTAAAGAATGCCTAAATGAAATTCAGATTCTGCCGAACCCTGATTTGCAGCCATGGTATACCATCTAGCTGCTTTTTTATAATCCTGAGGCACATCTACTGCGAATTGATAGCTCATACCGAGAATACTTTGCGCCTCAGCATCACCACCTCTGGCAAATTCAGTAATAGATTTTAGCCGTTCTTCAAAGGGTTCTATGTTTTTTGCGCATGCACAAACCAATAAAATACAAAATATTATAGGAATCTTATTCACTTTACTCTCCTCAAGTTCACCAGCTCTATGAGCGCCAGTTGGTGATCTGGGAGTTAGTACAATCGCAAAAAGACGACTACGACGCTTTTGGTCGTGAGACTTGGACATAACGTCGTCTCCCAGACCATAGGACTGGAAAAACGACATCATTAAGGCTGATGTCAGCCTCTTTTTGACAAGGGTACTAAACCTCGGAGCAACTGGCATGCTCAAAAATGATTATGGGATATGAGAGCTAAAATGACAAGGACAGTTATTACTGCTGCTTGCTTTTAGGCTTTATTAGGAGTGTTGGTTAATCACCTGTTGGTACAGTCGTTGAGCTGCTATTATTGTAAATCAGTATGATAGTGTTGGACCTGGTGGATTTTGTGCAGAACAACTCTAGAAAAAACGAGCGGTACTTCGTATCGGTTTGGCAATGCAAATGCATAACTACATTAACTATATTTCAATAACTTATGAATGACCCTAGTTGAATTTGTGCTAATTAGCTTGATAACATTTCTGCAGGGAATTTAAGAATGTGCTTAGACAATTACTAGCCTTGAGTCGTTTAACTATCTTAAGTCGTCCACTTTCACGAGCCGAGTTTACTATGAATTTATATCAGGATGACGCGGCTCGTCATTGATGCGACCATGCTCGTCGCGCAGCATTTCAATTTTATCTAAGCAAGCTTCTGCTAATTCTGCCTGCTTACCTCCAGCTAAGCTTATGGCGAACAACTCTTTGCGAAAATCTGTCAAAGGTACGCTAAATTCCTCGTATGCACCTGGCCAATCTTTAACAGGCTCTTGGCCTATTGCTATTTTTTCAATTGCCCTAGCAAGCCTTGAATCATAATACTCCATTCTTTCTCCTCGGCTACGAATAATTGCCAAGACAGTGTTTGCATCGCCTACTTCGATTAATATAGCTTCAAGTATGGCTCTCGGTCTTCCACCAGAGGATTTTTCATAGCGTTGAAGGATTTTATCGTGCAAAGAGGGAAAATTCCCTACAATATTTGCGAATTGTTCTAGTAATCGTCGATCGCCAAAGTCTCGATGCCTATTATCTATTTTACCATCACATATTAAATTGAGCACTGCTTGAGCGGACTCTAATGTTTCTAGTCGCATCACCGCATTGAGCCATTCGTACTCATTGAACATTTCAGGAATGTTCTCTGCAAGAGTCTTAAGCACTTCTAATGATTCTGAATGAGGACTGTATCCTAGTGCTGTTAATAAACGATTGTAATCCCTTGGGAAGCGATAATCCTTCGGTAGTAAGTGAAGAATATCAATTATCGCTAAGGGGCGATCAGAAAAAGCAAATAATTCCACCCAATACATAACTTCACATTGGTTGCCACCAACTCGCCATTTTTCTTTTTTTGCACATTCTAATAACTCATGGAAACCCTCAAGCAGCATATCCGCTGAAAGCATTTCTCCTGCTATTGCAAGTGCTGATAATAAATCACGTTTATATGCATAGGGTTGCGGTAGACTAACTAGCAGATCAATCTCTGTATTCTTTATTCCGTATGGCATACTTAAAGCCACTTTCGCCAACTTTAAAGCATGTCGCTGTAGCAAATCATCGTTATCTGGCTGACCTAGTTTTCTTACTTCTTTAAAAATAGTTTCAGCAAACTCACATGTTGGTAGCTCTTCTTCTTTGTTCTCCCTAATTTTGCGGTGCTCTTTTGCATTTGAGAAGTCTGGCCACCCAGAAAACATTTCATCTTTTTCTGATAGTTGACTGCGCTTTCTAATTTCTAACAATACGCATGCAGCATCAAAGCCAAACTCTGCAAAGCTTCCTTGTCGAGTATCAGGTAGATAGTGTTTCATCAACGCAACCACACTTGAGTCACCAATAGCAGCGAATGCTTGGCGGTATTGCATAGTGTAGCACATGCATGCGCCAGATGTTCGGACGTGAGTTTTCTTAAATTCTTCAATTTCTTTCTCACGTTCTTCAAAGTCTCGCTCCAATAATTTTTGAAGATCCAAAACAAATTGAGTTCGTGGCACTCGCCTGATGGCACGGGCAATATTATAAAATTGATGCCGAGTCGCATCTGGTGAAGTCAGCATGACATTTATCCATTCTTTTATTACGCTACTTAACTGTTCTTCAATATCAGTACATAACTGAAAACGCTCTTTTTCATGTTCTCCACCATGCCTTGCTATAAGGTCAGCCATTAGTTTAATATGAAACGGGTTATCAGTATTTGCGCGTTCCAATAATGCTTTGTGGAAGCTAGTCTCTCGCGAACTGGCTATAGCATTTTCTAAGCGTCGGATTTCTTTGTGTTCTGAGTCCGTTGATCGCCTATCATTTGAGTTGCACTCATCATTAATTGCCAAAAGCGCATCCATCATCTTCCCGACGGTTACTGGGCCAACAATGCTCCATGCAACATTTTCCTGATTTTCAGGTATGGTTTTATCAAGGGCTACATCTGTAATAGGGCCGCTATCTATATGCTTTATGTTTCTCAATAATTTCTCTGCTCTGAATGGCAACTTTAGACCTGATACAATTCTTTGCAGCATGCCAGATTCTGCTGCTGACGGAAAAGTTCTTAACGCATTTTCCAAGGTTACTCGGGCATAACTATTTTCAATTGGAAAGTCTGGAGATTTAATCAGCTGCGTAATACGCTCTTCTGCTTTCTCATCCACTAACTTGCCTTCAATTAAGTGATTGATGATGCGTATTGCATCGGTTTCTTCAGCTATAATTTCTTTTCGCATTTTGATGAGGCGTTCGTTTTGTTGCACATCAATTAGTTTTTCAGGATAATCATCTAACGCAATGCGTTTCCATACTTGATCCGAAGCTGTTGTTAAGATGTCGGCAATATGGTGGTCGGCGTTGCTATAACGGAGCAATTGAAGAATTTTAGCTACAACACTAGGGTTTGAATCATTTTTTGCTATAGCGGTAGCAAGCTCGATACCATCAAAACTACTATGATAAGCAATTTCTCCTATTACACTCCCTCTTGTATCCTCTGGTAGTGCCTCCAGTTTTTCTTTCACATTAGATCCAAGCACAGAGGGGCGGAAGTAACGTGCGAAGCGAATTGCGTGTAGGTAAACTTGACTGTCTGAATTGGAAACTAGGGGCCATATATATTCAGCAAATTCTGGACGGCCACATGTAATCATAAACCGCACAGCTCGATCTATTTTGTCTGGCTGATGCCAACGCTTTACAAATTCCACTACCTTTTTATGAATATGCTCCCATGTTTGCTGGTTTGAACGATATATCATTTCGGCCGCTAACATAGGGTCAACGGTGAGTGCATCAATGATTGCGGCTGCAACTGCTTTTACACTGTCAGGTTCTTTTGATAGCCGTTCACATGCAAATAAAACTGATTCTTCCCATGCCAACCAGTTCAGCACATCAGACCTAAGTGATGCTTGCGCCTCAACATTACCATTAGCCGCAGCTATCATTAGGCGTTCAACTTCGAAAGATGCGTACCATTCCTGAAATTGCTGGTGTTGAAAGGAAATATTTTCATTTCCTCGAATAAGAGAATGAGTATTTACTAGTACATCTAAAACAGTGGTGGGCTGTAGAGGTGTTGTAAGCTGCTGGCTCGCTTGCAGCTTCTTCACCACTTTACTTATAACGGGTCTGGCATTATCATCTGTAAGTGAAGGACTTGCATTTTGGTTCATTTCTACTGCTAAGCCGATTAGCATATCTTTGTGAAAACTTAGCAATGCCGTATGTAAAATTTCTTTTTTCTCTGGTGCATTTTCATGCTGGGTAACGAAAGCATTTAAAATTTCTTCTTTTGTTTTGGGAAATTCAGTTTCGGGCGTTATGGTTATTAGGGTGTTGAGATATAATGGTATGGAGATTAATTCGCGAAGACTTGAGGTGCGCCATGCCTGGTCTATGAGTGCTTCACCTTCTTGGCCTCTAAGCTTGCAGGCAATTTTTAACTGTTGATCATTGGATAGCCCTTCGATTTTAATGATAGCACCAGAAATTGGTATTGCTTGTCGTCTCGTGCCGATAACAATGCCAAGCTGGGTGAATTCCCGCCGCAGTGTTTTTAGGTCATGATGCGCACGTTTTCTTGCATCTGAGTTAAGTTCATTCCAACCATCTAGCAATAAAACTAAGCGACCATGATAAGCTAACTGCATAAAATGTTGTTGTTGAAAAGCATGAAAAGCATTGCGCCGAATAAGAAATTCAAAAAAACTTTCCTGACGGTCAGACCATTCACTCAAAGGCACCAGCGCGGCAATCTGACCAGAGTCAATAATTGTATCCGCAAGCTGAACAAGGCTTGTGGTCTTTCCTGTTCCTGGTGGTGATATAAAACAAACTCCATCGGTAGACGCTACGGCTTTTGCTATGCCATCAAGAGTAACAGTAGTTTGTTCACTTTTACCCAAAAGTGTAAGGTTTAATGGAATCTCATAGCTAGGCCATTCTCTTGCGCTGCGAAATGTAGCAATATCAATAGCTGCTGCAATGTTCATGCGCTCAGATATAGTACTGATATCATCTTCATTTGGTAATGTAAGGCTCTTCAAATATTCTTTATCCGCATCATCCAATTTCATTGCCGTTCGCTGCCGTATAGCCCCAGAAGTGGCAACGGCTTCAAAGGCGAGGGCTTCTGCATCTTTCTTCCATTGAAGTAATAATGCTACAGGAAAGCTTTTGATGTCTGAATCAATTAACTTGGCGCAATTTTGACATAACCAAATGCCATTGGTTATGTCTTTTCGTTTGGCTGATGTCAGGAGCGGGTCATAACGTGGCCCTGGTTTTTCTTTAGTACCAGCTGATGCAGATGTGATATGTGCCGCCACACCAATGTTGACTCTATCGGTGTCACACAGTGACGGGCCATGAGTTGGCCTCTCGCAACCTGGGCTGGAGCAGCGAAGCCCAACGCGTTCAGCAAGTGTTCGCTTTGTTTTCTCAGAAAAATTATCACGATTTGAGTTTGTCATTTACTTCCCAGATATTTAGATGGATATAAATTTGATAAAAGGCTCCAAATAAACCTTCAATCATACGAGGATAGCGAAAATATGAGTTAAGACAATTAGTTTGAAATTTAATTTATGGATTGAAGAAGTTGTTAATTGAGCATTTGCATTACTTGCTACCCTAGATATAGTCATCATCTTGGTGCCATCGTTTATAACTATAATATGTGGAGTTCATCATAGTAAGTTTTACTAACTAATCATTATCTGGAGACCACATTGTCAGACAAATTAGACATATTACGCACTTCGCTTTTAGCTTTGAAACCGAGTGGTCCTGATGGTTTCGAGGGGCTTCTGGCACTAGCGCTCACTAATAATACTGATATTAATTTTCGGTTAGCCTCTAGCGGATTGCAATTTGGTGTCGATGGTGCTTCGTCAGATAGTGATGATGCAGTTTACTTTGAAGCTAAGCGTTATGACGGTAAAATCCCAAGAGAAACTGTATTAGCAAAAATTGCAGACCTTGGGAGAATTAAAAAAGCACCAGATGTGCTCTGGGTTTTAGGAGCAACAACTGAAGTTTCTTCGCAGATTGCTAGTGATGTTGAAGTGGATGGTCATAAACATGGAATTGCCACTTTAATTCTCGACTGGACATTGAATTCACTTCCAAAACTTGCTGTTCTTATAGCTTCATTAGGTGATGAAGCTGCTGAATGGATAGATAGTAAATCAACGAAAACGATAAATCTTTCCAAACTTAAAATTGCGATTGAAGAAATCAAAAGTAGCGATGTTTTTGAAAGTTGTCATTCAAAGATTTTGTCAGAATTGAGCGCAAATTCAATAGCAACATCTAATTCTGTTGCCAATAACAGACAGTGGATGAAAGAAGTCTTTTCAAATAAGCAAGAAGCTCGAAACCATTTTGGGCAACCAATAGATATTTTAAATGAATCAAAATTTGTATTGGAGCGTGAAAGCTTAGCTGACCAACTAAAAGGAGCACTTGTAACTGACAAAATAATTTTTCTTCTAGGTACGGAAGGTACTGGAAAGAGCTGGGTTGCGGCTGATTTGGCATGTAATCATGATGGTTTGGTTTTATTCGTAAGTGCAGAACGCTTTGGTAATACTGAAGCTAGAAATGTTGAAAAGTTGATAATTGAAGAATTAATTGTTCAAACATTCGGTGAGGTCGATGATGATAATGTGAAAAAACGCTGGAAAAAACGAGTTGACGGTTGGAGGAATATGCCTCCTTCTAAAGCCGTAACTTTCATCTTAGACGGCATTAATCAACGTCCCGATATAAAATGGGATAGAATTTTAGTAGCTCTTTATACATGGCTTTCAAAGCGCTCTGGTCGATTAGTAGTTACGGCTCGACCACAGTATTTTAAGAAAAGGATTAAGCTAGGAATTATAGATAGCAAGGAGATTTTAGTAACGGACTGGTCAAGTGTTGAACGAGATAAAATTCTCGACAAGAATGATATTGATAAGCATTGGATGGACGAGCTAACTTTGAATAGTCTTCTTAATCCAAGACTATTAGATATTGCGCTTACAACCTTACCCAAATCAGATGTAAGTGCTTGGAAGGGGCTGACAATAAATCGTTTGTTGTTTGAGTATATTAGGTTATCTCAATGCAATAATTATGAAGATGATAGTCCAGAAGAAATAGCGCGGCGCTTAAGTGATCACGCTAAGCAAATATTACAAAATACGAATTTGTCTGATGATAGCCTAAAGCTGAACTTTGAAGAAGACACACGAGCCGTTGCTGAAACAAGGTTCTTCAAAACACTACCCGGCCCAAACAATAAATATGAACTCATTGACAATGGGTTGAATTTAGCTCTTGGTTTTGCAGTAGTGGATCGAGTTTGGGAGGCAGTTGATAATAACGAAGATATAGCTGATTATTTAAGTAAGCTGATGGAGCCAATATTGGTGCTCGATAAAACAGCGGATATTCTTTTAGCCGCGCTTACTGTCTGCGCGCTAGACGAAGAACGTTTTCACACCACTATTCTTACTGCACTATTGGAAGTATTTGCTGACCTTCAAAATCTGCCAGAAGACTTCTACGATGAGTTCTTTCAGATTCTATTACAACAGCCTACATCAACTTTAATCGCAGTTGAAGCTTCACTTTTAGAGTGGCATAAGCCAATAAACCATGATTGGCTGCTAAAAGTCGCATTTGATTTCAAAGATGACCCAAAAGCTTGGAAGGTATTATCTTCTAAAATATCAGGCTGGTTGGGTAAGGTCTGTATTTCTGCCGATGATCAACTCAGAGCTTTCTACGGAAATAGAACAAATGAAAGGCTTGAGAAAGTCGATAATCGACAAAAAGAAATAGATGAAAAAATTGCCAAGCTCACGACTATTGAGCAGAAAATCTATAATGAAATGACGCTAGTAGAAGGAAATAGCGATTCACTTCTTAGTGCAGCTTTATGTTTACTCTCACATAAACCTTTGGCACATCATGCTAATGACTTCTTTAAACTGGCAATTGGGCTTAATCTAAATAGTGCAACTCATCAGACTAATAAAAATTTTGGAGATTTGCTTCAGTATAATTTTTTAGATTGGAGTGAAACTGCAGCTGAGTTGAGTAATCTGTGTGAGTCCTTAAAGAAAAATGAAGTCTCAGCTACTGGGCAGCGTGTTTTAATTAGATTGCTTCTAGCTACAGGCTTTGAAGAATGCGCGGAAGAAGCACAAAAAAACATTGATGAGCTTAGTTCTGGAAAAGATAGGTCAGGAGGGTGGAGGCGTGTGCAAAACTATTGTTCTGTGGATCCATGTGACCCTTTAACTGAGATGCCAGATGATTTTGAGAAAACTATTGCTAATTACGAGGCGATTAATGCTGAGAGCATATCAATTGATAGATCTTTAACTCCAGAAGGTTGGTTCAGAAGGGATGCACTTACTAGTATGGTAAGATTCAAGCCAAATGTCGTCATTGCAAAAAATTTAGAGATTCTTGAAGAATTTAAAACAAGAGAAAAATATTCCTTGTACCAACTGGCTTTGTGTGAGTATGGATTAATTCCTTTGGTAAATAGAGGGTTAGCAATAGAAATATTTGCAAGACTTAAAGATACAGATATAACCCAGGGCATTAATGAAAATGATCAAGAAATATTTATGATGTATATGCATCATTATGTATATGAACACCTTAATGCAAAAGAGCAGCTCTCATACGTTGCGAGCGGGAAATTGAGAAACTTCTCGCTTGATATGGCCTTAAGTTTAAAGTCTATAGAATCAGAAGATGCTTTGCGCGAATTAAAAGTTGCTTACGATAATGATAAGACTGAAGCGATATATTCGATTCTGGCCCATATTGCATACTCTCCATTGAAATTAAATACTCTATTAGAGGATGAAATTGGCAAACATATTTTTTCTAAGGATTCTTTAATCCGTACATTCGTTTTTGCAATTATTGTGAAGTCAAAATCCGAAAAACTTCTTAAAATTCATGCTGATAGTGATTGGAATTATTTGTCACTTGATGATGACAAAACTTTCGAGGCAACTTACGGCTCGGAAGCACTTGTTATTGCTGCTTCAAAAAAACTGATCTCATTTGAGGCGGGGATGGCGCGTATTTCTCCTCGTGCTTGGTATTTTGCTGCGTCTGCTTCATCAGGTTTAAATATCAATGAGTTTTTAGCTGAAGCCTTTAATGACGAAATTAATAAAACACTAGAAGGGGTGCATACTATTGATGAACCAATAATTGATATTGAATTAACGCAATGTAGAGAAAATAATCAATGGGTAACCTCAGTTGATAGTGTGAATCAAGATAATGAGTCTTCATTAGATGCTTTCCCTCAGCGGGAAACTGATGACGAGTTCCATGAGCGTCAAAAAAATATGTCTGATACTTTAAAAGAGCTTAGAAAGAGTTTAACAAAAAAAGATATAAACATTTTGTTAGACCATATTGACTTAGAAATTTTTAATGAGATTTTGAAGAGCAAACCTCAATTCTCAGAAGAATGGGCTATGGCCTTTCTTTCTACCGAAGCAAGTAATATTATACGCTGGCTCTATAATATTGCGCTTGCGACAGCAAGGTTTTTAATGGAGCATAACCCAAATTTAGGTCTAAAACTTTTTAAAGTCCTTAATAAGTATGATGCTTTTGTTACAATTTCTTTGGGTGATGGTTTGACTCTTGGACATCAGGCCGCATGGTCCTGTCCTACTTCTGTACATACTAAAGAATTGTGGGGGGAGCGTATTAAGTCCTCAAGAAATGATGCTGAGCTCTTCCTAGAGGTTCTGGCAGCTGAACGTTATGGGGCTGGCGCGTTTATTAAGGAGTATGTCAGTGAAGCATATAATAGTGGAATTCCGCTGAATATTAGATATGCAATTACAATAGCCAGTTTTTCCAAGCAATATGATTACATGAACACTTTTCTCGTGGATTACGAACATTCAATAAGCTCGGTTGGTAATACAAAGAGAAAAACTATTGAAGCTTACAAAAGAGCAAGCTGGTCAGAGCACTGGCTTCAGGACATGTGTAGTGCTAAAACTTCAGAAGAATTCTGGCTGGCCGCGCAGGTTATGTTAAAAATTGTGGATGCTAGAACCATGTCTGGCGATTTATCCTCATATTTTAATGAAGTTTGGTATTGTTATCTACCCATTGTTTTGAAAGAAAGGCAAAGGAGAATCGAGAAGTGGCAGAATAAAAGGAAAGATAAACTTCTTGGTGCTGATGTTCCTAATGCAATCTTCTTACCAAGCTAGCGTAGAGTGAGCGATCAGTGTTGATAGAGATCGTTTGAGACGAGTTATGTTTTATATGTGCAGTTTCTATCTTTTTAATAATATTAAAGAACATATTTTTTTCATATGCTTCCCTAACGCTTCCCCGAAAAGGCACCGAGCCAAAGGGGCTGCGATCGGCGCGCGCTTAGCAACTGATATAAAAAGTAAATTTGGTGGAGCATAACGGAGTCGAACCGTTGACCTCTTCGCTGCCAGCGAAGCGCTCTACCAGCTGAGCTAATGCCCCATCGTGTCAAAGTCAAGCGGGTGACCATGTGCGATTGAGATGAGTGTGTTATCTGATTATATCATGAATGGCAACTAAGAACTATATCTCGGCAGTGTCGGAATATTCCCAAACTATAGCGTCTCAATAACGGAGTATATAGAGTAAAGGTGATGGCTACTCAGTATTATTCCTAAATCGAAACAAGCCTCAGCGTCTTGCGCTGACAACACATTTTATAGTGGCATCGGAGGCTAAAGCACGCTATAGGTTGTGTGTTAGGTAAAGATAAGGAGAGAAATTATGCAGATTATAGTTCTTGGAGCGCACCGTAGTGGTGCATCAGTGGCGACGCGCTTAATTAATATGATGGGCGCAGTTTATGAATCTGGCAAGAAACAAGGCACGATGGAAAATCTCCTGCAAGGAACGGTAGGATTTTGGGAGAATGCCGCTGCGATTGACGTGAATGATACGATTTTACGTGCATCGGGTGCGTCGTGGAAGTCTCTCTCCGAATGGAAAATGGCCAAGAAGCCTAGCGCAAAGTTGCTGAGTGAAATTAAAGTTGAAAAAGTGAATGAGCGTATTCAGTCTGTGGTGGATAGCTTTGATAAGAAGCGTTGTTCGGTCTTGAAAGACCCGCGTTTATGCCTAACACTTCCGTTTTGGAAAGAGAAGCTGGATAAGCCGATTGCAGTGATCGTCTATCGTCACCCTGCGGAATTGGCAATGTCACTGCAGGCACGTCATGACTTCTCGCTCGCCCATGGTGTGGCGTTGTGGGAATATTATTATACGGGCGTGCTGAATGTTACCAAGGGCATGCCAACCTTCGCCATTGAGCATGGTGAGTTGGTGGAGAATCCAATGAAGGTGTTGAAGGGTTTGCATGCTGTGTTGAAGAAGGAAGGCGTGAAAGATCTAAAGATGCCTCCGAAACAGGAAGTAGAAGAGTTTGTACAAGCGCAATTATGGCGTAGCAAAGCTGATGCTGAAATGCGCAAAGCCTTCACATCGCAACATAATGCTAAATTATTGGCAATGTTGACGGAGAAAACTAAAGTTTCTGCGGCGATGTTGCAGCCATCACTCGCGGCGCAAGATGCTATGATTGCCTATAGCGCGATAGAAGATCGTGATGCTCGGATGGTGGATATTAACCGTGATATGGCGCTACGTGACCAAGAAAATGGTGCGCTTAAAGGGAAGATCGACCAGATGCAAAGCCAGATGGAGGCGCTTCAAGAGCGCACGGCAGAGCGCTTTTCTTACGTTGAAGAAGATGAGCCAACAGGCTTGCTTGCACGCATCTTTGGTAAGCGCGAACGCGACGCTGCTTAGTGCAATATTCGCTTCTCGGCAATGCTTGCAAGATGAGTGTTGCGAGGGTTAAGCTTTGCGGCAGCAATTTCTATATGGCTGGTGAGCTGATTTTTCTTGTCTTGATATAAGTCGTCGTTCGTCAAAATATAAAAGATTTGTTGTTCTGCACCATGTAATAACTTCCTATCGTCTTGTGTCAGGTGACTTGCGTTAGGCGGTGATGATCGGTGTTCCTGACTGATTTGCTGTGATAGTTCAGGGGCGTTCTCGCAATCGTAATCGAATAATGTGATACGTTCTGGGCGTGTGTAATAGTCGTTTTCTAACATCGAACGTGCCATGTTCTGTACTAAGTCCTGCCATTTCATATAAAAGGCACCCACCGACGCTTGCGGATTATTAGTAACTTCGGCAGCATCTAATTCTTCTATCATTTTGTGATGAATGTCGTCTAGGTCAACGTGGCCTCTTAGCAGCCATAAAAATGCATTTCCTGCTACTGCCCCGCCATCTTGTGATAAGAGCCGATTCGATAAGGGTGTACTGGCGTCTTGCAATAATTGCTTTGTCACTTGATGGTTTTGTTTTGCTTGTATGCCGCCTTCTAACTGAAGTTTAATATCCCGAAGTCCAATTTGTCTATCTTCTGGGTTGGTCAGAGTGAAGATTACATTTAGCTCTTTGCCGAGGGTATCTTCAGCCGGGTTATTTGCTATGATTTCTGCTAGGGATGGGCTTGTTTCACTATAAATCTCTATGAGTGTTTCTGAGGGCGCATGATATGTAGCATGCGTGTGAATGAGTTCTGCGCATTGCTTAATAAATGGGTGCCATTTATCCAAAAATGCTTGGGAGTCTTTAGGTGTGTTTCCACTAAAGGCGATAGGCTCAAAATCTGTGTGCATTGCCTTTGCAATATCCTCTATTCCAACCTTTCCAGAGATAAGCCATGCAAGAACAGAAGTCGCATTGTCAGGAGATAATGCTGCGAGTGTTTCCTCTGCGTTGGGTGTTGAGTCTTTTAATGTGAAAGTAGGGTTTTTAGATGTCATTTATTTACTATTATTTGTTATTTATGCTGAGAAAAATAGCATAAATAATCAAGGGTGGTATGACAGTTTAGTGACAATTGAGGCAACACTCATTTACGCAATATCCAATATGGTGAAGCGGTTGCGGGTGAAGGATGCGATCTCGATAGCTGGTAATATCTGTGCATTCCAATTTAAGGACTCTGGTGTCATGTTCATCTGGGTCTGGCGAAGTGTGTGCTCAAGCGTGTCCAGTGGTAGCATAACGCTGAGGAGCTGGGCGCGTATCTCATGCCAATTGTCGTTGAAACGTTGTTGAATGCCGGCGGCTGATAGGAGCGCGAGCTTCGTGGCATATTCTTTTTTAAAGACAGCACATTGGGCGTCTGAGAAATGGTCTTGCATTAATGTCTCGGGATAAGGCGATGCTGTGAAAGATGGAGGATCTTGTTGTGCTACCCAGTTGTGCTGCCTACGAGCAGCCATCAGCGTGGTCACAGCAATTTCTTCGCCGTGATAATGAGGCGAGGGGCTGCCAAGCATCATCTCGATAGTGTGGGCTATCATATGCTCTGCTTGCGATGCGGGGTGGCTGCCACCACTCATGCGCATACCGTCACCTGAGGCGAGGAGTGTTTTCATCAGCAATGTGACCGCGCGTTCGTCACGGCTAAGCAGCGCTTGGGCGTGCTCAAACAGTTCGGATTCATAGGGTGCGAGGAGGTCAAAAGGCTCGGGAGAATAGGGGGTGTCGAGCAATAGATGCGACAACAGCCAATCAAACTGGGCGGTGGGGCGGCAGAGTGAGTCGCCTAACCCACTTTGAATCAGGCGAATAGGAGCCGTCGCTATAACGCTAAGGTCGCACCATATGGCTTTGGGTGCATGGGCCGGAAGGGTCGCTTTGTGTGTATCTTTAAGAATGGAGGCATTGGCAGAGCTATAACCATTCATTGATGGTGCTGTGGGGAAAACGCCATAGGGTTTGTTGCACAAGAAGGAAGCATATTTGGTGAGGTCGTTGATGGTGCCGCTGCCGACTGCGATAAGTGCTTGCGCACTCTCAGATGCGGCGATGATAAGCTCGGCATTCTCCTGTGATGCTTTGGGTGTGTCATTGAGCATAACAGCTGTGGCATGGTCGCCGAGCGCGTGCAGTACATCATTGCCGAGTGCTTGAGCGGTATTGGTGTCCATCACCACAGTATAATGACGTGCTGGCAGCTGCTTAGCCACCAGTTTTGCCAAATTTGTGCGCAAGTGCGACTCTAGTACGACATCAACCATATTATCGGGCTACTCTAGCTATAAAGACTTGTCAAACGCTATCGTAGTTGCCATAAATTGAAGGGAAATTATTCAAAGGAGTAAACTATGATGTTTCGCCGTTTATGTGCTGTGGCTACAATTATGATGATGGGTGCTGCATGCACACCCGCTCAGGCACAAAAACAGTCGGTTGAGTCATGGGTGGCGGGCTTCAAGCAGAATGCACGTGCACAAGGCATCTCGCAAAAAACGCTGAATGAGGCATTTGCTGGGTTTCAGCCGATTGCCAAGGTTATCCGCCTAGACCGTCACCAGCCTGATGGTACGACAACATTTGATAAATATATGACATCGACCTTGCCGCCATTTCGTGTGAATAAGGGACGGAAGCTCTATAATGAGCATAGAGCATTGTTGAATGATATCTCTGCGAAATATGGTGTGCCAGGTCGTTTTATTATTGCGCTATGGGGAAAAGAAACCAGCTATGGTGGCTATACGGGTGGCTATAGTGTGCCGCATGCGTTGGCAACGCTCGCCTATGATGGGCGTCGCGAGGAGTTGTTTACCACTGAACTTGTGAATGCGCTCAAAATCATTGATGAAGGTCATATCACGTTTAAGGACATGAAGGGCTCATGGGCGGGCGCGATGGGTCAATCGCAATTTATGCCGACAAGCTTTTTGAAATATGCGGTGGATTATAACGGTGATGGACGCCGCGACATCTGGAACACAAAGGCAGACGTGTTTGCATCTATCGCGAATTATCTCTCGCAAGAAGGCTGGGATGATGAATTCACGTGGGGGCGCAAGGTGACGCTTCCTGAAGGTTTTGATAAAAGCCTCTTTGACCTCAAAACTTTTCGCCCTTTGAGTGAATATAAAAGATTGGGTGTACGCACAGAATGGGGATCTGAGCTGCCTTCTGTCGATTTGGAGGCGGCTCTCATTACAGGTGGCAAAGGTCATGGGCCTGCTTATTTGATTTATCCGAATTATAATGTGATATTAAAATGGAACTATTCGCGTTATTTCGCGACAGCTGTCGGAACCTTAGCAGATAGGATTGCACGCTAATGAAAAACTCTCGTTTTATATCCCTATATGTAGCGCTGGGCGCTTCTTTGCTAGTATCAGCCTGTAGTGGCTCAAGCAGCTCTGGCCGGCCTGACGGTGATTTGTATAAAGCAAACCCTAAAAGCTATTCTTGGACAGGCTTTGGCAAGCCATCGCCTTATGGCGGTTCGGTGCATCCGACGCGCGTGCAAATAGGCAAGCCATATACCATCAAGGGTAAACGCTATTACCCTAAACATCAGCCTAACTATGATGAAGTGGGTTTGGCCTCATGGTATGGACCTGGTTTTCACGGGCGTAAAACCGCTAATGGCGAAAGCTATGACCAAAACGGCATGACTGCAGCACACAAAACATTGCCACTTCCGTCATGGGTGAAAGTGACTCGTGTGGATAATGGTAAAAGCATTATTGTGCGTGTGAATGATCGCGGTCCTTTCGCTTCAGGAAGGATTATTGATTTATCTGCTGCCGCAGCGAAAAAACTGGGCACGCAAAAGTCTGGCTTGAAGAAGGTGCGTGTGCAGTATCTTTCGAAAATGACCAAGGAATATGTCAATGATTTGGGACTAAGAACCCCGAAGGGCTACCCTAAGGCAACTGGCACTCCAAATAAATCCTATGCTGCGAAGTCGAATTACAAGCCCTATATTCCTGAACGAATTACCAAGAAAAAAGTGGCAAAACCCGTTGAAGTCGCCACGGCTAATGTGACATCGCAAGTGAAGGCATCTACTATGAAATTGTCTTATGAGGGGCAGGAAATGGTGAATACACAGAAATATTCTGCACCAAAACCTGCGCCACGCGCACGCGCTAATTATCGTGTGCAGTCGGCCACATTCTCAACCTTCGATAAAGCAAAACGTCATGCGAATTATGTGGGCTCACTCGCCAATACGCAAGTGAAGCAAACGTCTTTTGCCGGGCGCCCTGCATTTAAAGTGTTGCTAGGACCTGTAAGAGAAGCGTATAACGCTGAGAACTTGCTCGGTAAGGTCAAAGGTTTGGGCTTTGCAGATGCACGAATTTTAGTAGATTAGGATAAATTATGTTACGTTTTTTGCTCATTGTGCCCATCGTGCTCAGTGCACTCGTTGTTGCTCTGAGTGCCTCACCTGTGCATGCATTGGATAATAATGCAAAGCAGGCCATTCTAGTTGATGATGAAACCGGTGCAGTCCTTTTTGAAAAGAAGGGTGCCGAGAAAATGTTTCCCGCATCAATGACAAAGATGATGACGAGTTACATTATCTTTAAGCAGATTGCTGAAGGTAAAATTACACCTGAAACGACGTTCCCTGTGTCTGAGACGGCGTGGCGTAAGGGTGGTTCAAAAATGTTTGTACGTTTGGGCACGAGCATTGCCGTGAAAGATTTGTTGCCGGGCATTATTGTGCAGTCGGGAAATGATGCGTGTATTGTGGTGGCGGAAGCCCTCGCAGGAAGTGAAGACGCCTTTGCTGAGATGATGAATAAAGAAGCTGAGCGTCTTGGCATGAAGGGAACGCATTTTAAAAATGCAACCGGCTGGCCTGACCCCGAACATGTGACGACACCTGAAGATTTGGTGATTCTATCCCGAGCATTGGTAAATGATTTCCCTGAATTTTATAAGCTCTTCTCACAAACTGAGTTCACCTATGGCAGTATTGTCCAACATAACCGCAACTTGCTGTTGGGTATGGGGCTTGGTGTGGATGGCTTGAAGACAGGCCACACTGAAGCTGCCGGTTATGGCATTACGGTATCAGCTAAAGATGAAGCAACAGAGCGTCGCATTTATGCCGTGGTGAATGGGTTGACGAGTAAAGTGGAGCGCAAGAAATCTGCTGAGATATTGGTGCGTTTTGGTTTGAATTATTTTGCCAATATATCGCTTGAAGAGCCGCTGGCTAACAGGCTCGTTCTTCCTGTTGCCTATGGCAATGTACGTGAGATGGCAGTTGCTCCTAAACGGAAAAACCTCGTCTATACTGTGCCGAAAGTGCATGCCGCTGATGTGGATGTGTCAATTCGCTATAAGACACCCATTAAAGCTCCTGTTGCGCAAGGGCAAGAAGTTGGCACATTGCGCATTAAAGCGGGATCTAATATTCAAAAAATCCCCTTGTTTGCGACTGCTGATATTGCAGAGGCAGGACTTGGGGAACGCGCAATCCAGAATCTTGGGTTTCTGTTTACCCCTAGCAAAAAGTAAGCATCATGCAGACAACTCGCATAGGAAAATTTATCTCCTTTGAAGGCGGTGAGGGTGGTGGAAAAACCACGCAAGCTAAGCTTCTAATTCAGTCGCTCGCATCCTCACATATTACTGATACGGTTCATACTCGTGAACCGGGCGGAGAAGAGGGGGCTGAAGCAATTCGCGAACTTCTGGTGAAAGGTGACCCAGGTCGTTGGGATGATATCGCGGAAACATTATTGTTTTTAGCTGCTCGTCGTCAGCATGTTGCACGCCTTATCCAGCCTGCGTTGGATGCCGGAAAGTGGGTTATCTCCGATAGATTTCATGATTCTACACGTGTCTATCAAGGTGTCGGCAAAGGGGTGTCGAATGATTATTACATGCAGCTTCACAATATGGTGCTAGGTAACACAGAGCCTGACCTGACCATCGTTCTTGATATGCCGGCAAAGCAGGGGGTTGAGCGCTCCTTCTCGCGGCATAACGATGAAACGCGCTTTGAGGAAATGGATATGTCCTTTCATGAGGCAGTGCGTCAGGGGTTTCTTGATCTAGCGGCGAAGGAGTCTGAGCGCATCATGGTGGTGGATGCGTCTGCGTCTATTGCTGAAGTGCATGCTGAAATTACAAAACATGTCTCAGAGCGCTTCGGTATTTCACTTGGCTTGAGCGTCTAAGCGATGTAGAACTAGGCTATGAATGCTTTATTTCCAGATGATAATATTTTTGACGATTTAGACGACGAGTCGCGTGACCCACATCCACGTTTTGCGCGTAATCTCTATGGCCATCAGAATATTGAGGAGCAGCTGCTCTCACATTATGCCAATGACTCTATGCCTGGCGCCTATATGCTTACAGGGCCGCGTGGTATAGGAAAAGCGACGCTGGCCTATCGTTTTGCACGGTTTCTACTGCATCAAAGCGATGCAAAACAGGAAGCAGCAGGCGGGCTGTTTGGTGATGCGCTCCCAAGTGCGGCGCCAACAAATCTTGATATCCCGAAGGTAAGTGATGCGGCGAGGCGCATAGAAGTGGGTTCACATTCCGATATGCTGGTAATAGAGCCTGCATTTGATGAAAAGAAAAATCGCTATAAAACCGAAATATCCGTTGAGCAAATCCGAAAGATTGGGGCCTTCTTGTCGCTCACATCTGCGGAATCTGACTATAAAATTGTGATTATTGATCCTGTCGATGCACTCAACCGCAACGCCGCCAATGCGATGTTGAAATGGTTGGAGGAACCTCCATCTGACACTATCTTCTTCTTGGTTACACATAATGCAGGTGCGGTGTTAGATACGATTCGCTCGCGTTGCCGTGTGATAGGTATTGCTGCACCTGAGTTTGAGGATTTCTGCCGTGTCATCACTGAGGGCGGGCTGACCATCGACGAGCATGTGCTCAATGAGCTTTATGTGCTCTCTAGCGGTTCTGCGGGTGTAGCATCTGAGCTCTACATCGCGGGTGCACATCAATGGTATGATGATTTGTTGGAGCTGTTGCTGCCGCCAAGGCTGGATAGTGCCGCCGCACAAAAATTTTCTGAAACGGCGATGCGTGATGATATTTCATGGAAAAATAAAAGCACGATGGTGCTAGCATTGTTAGCGCGTATCGCAAAATTGGCAGCGTCTCCGGAGAGTGTTGACCATATTCGTATTGTGTCTCCAACGGAGAAGCGCTGCATTCAAAGGCTTTCCGTTAAGAAGCCGCTTGATTATTGGCTGGATTCATGGGAAAAAACAGCATCGCTCTCACGTGATGTTGAAGGACTCTATTTGGATAAGACACGTGCGATGCGCGATATGATAAACATGCTTTCTTCAACATAATTTAAAACATTAAGAAAATAAAATAATATTATGACTAAAAATAAAAATTTCTATATTACAACTCCCATTTACTATGTAAATGATAAGCCCCATATTGGCCACGCCTATACCTCACTTGCATGTGATGTGATGGCGCGTTTTAAACGCCTTGATGGGTATGATGTGAAGTTTCTGACGGGAACAGACGAACATGGACAGAAAGTAGAGAAATCTGCTGATGCTGCAGGAGTGTCTCCGCAAGATTTTACCGACGCTGTCTCCCAAACATTCCGTGACTTAGCGGAGCAAATGCAATTCAGCAATGATGATTTTATTCGTACCACCGAGGAGCGCCATAAAAAAGCAGCACAAGCCATATGGAATAAACTGGAAGAGCAGGGGGATATCTATCTCGATACCTATGCGGGCTGGTATTCTGTACGTGATGAAGCTTTTTATGCTGAAGATGAACTAATAGACGCAAAGGCACCAACGGGCGCAGAGGTTGAGTGGGTTGAAGAGGAAAGCTATTTCTTCGCGCTGTCTAAATGGGAAGATAAGCTCCTTGCATTTTATGAGGCAAATCCTGATTTTATTGCACCTGCATCGCGTCGCAATGAGGTGACGAGTTTTGTGGGTGGCGGCTTGCATGACCTGTCAATCTCACGGACAACATTCGGCTGGGGCGTGCCTGTGCCAGGTAATGACAAGCATGTGATGTATGTGTGGCTCGACGCGCTGGTGAATTATATGACGGCAGTGGGCTATCCTGATGAAAATAATGAAGAATATAAGAAGTTCTGGCCAGCATCTATCCATATGGTTGGAAAGGATATTTTGCGCTTTCATGCGGTTTATTGGCCAGCGTTTTTGATGAGTGCAAAATTACCAATACCACAAAAAATATATGCCCATGGGTGGTGGACAAATGAGGGGCAGAAAATATCAAAATCAGTGGGTAATGTGATTGTGCCTGACCATCTTATTTCGGTCTATGGCTTGGACCAAACGCGCTATTTCCTTATGCGTGAAGTGCCGTTTGGTAGTGATGGTAATTTCTCGCGGACCTCTATGGTGAATCGTATCAATAGTGATCTGGCGAATACGATTGGGAATTTGGTGCAACGTACGCTTTCAATGGTCCATAAACATTGTGATGGTGCCATTCCAACCGTGACGAACCCGAACAATGAAGATGGTGTCGCAGATTTAGAAACGGTGCGTCAGCATATTGAGAATCAAGAGTTTCATCTGGCACTTGAGGTTATTGTCAATAAGGCACGGAATGCTAATGAAA
>CALJMC010000140.1 GCA_937982385.1 uncultured Rickettsiales bacterium
GTCATAGCGCACCGAATAATTTATATCTTCGATATTCTCGGCTAAGGCGAGCGCATCTACGAAAAACCCTTGTGTTGATGCGCCGTGTTTAAGCAGGCTATTGGTGTTTTCAGCCAATGTTATTTTAACAGATTTATTCGCAATCTGGCTGCTATATATTGCAATTTTCTTTACTGCCTCGATGTAGCTTTTTTTTAGTCGCTGTAGCTCGGTTTTGGTGCTGTTTTGAGTATATTCTTGCATGAAGCCTTTGATTGAAGCGAGTGCATTCGCAATGGTTTCTATTGATTGATGGCTTTTTAAATCATGTTTCTTGTCAATGATATGATAGCGTTGCGTTGTGCTAAGGCTTTGATTGATGAGTATTGCAATGTCATTTTTATGGTTTGCAATATCTCCTTGTAGACCAGAGCGTTCGTCATATAGCATGGTTAGAAGTCTGGGGGATGTGCTGTGTAAATTGTTGAGCAGTGCTTCAATCTCGGTCATATGCTGTTGCACAGACACTAAGGATTTGAGTGTTTTTACGTGCTTATTAATCGTTTTTTTGTAGCTGTTGACGAGCTCTTTTTCTTCATTTGGCTGATGTGCCACGTTTATATTAGCCATGATTTCAATATGATTAATATAGTCAAAAATGGAGCGTGATAAATTCTCTGACGCGTAGAGAAGCGGAAAGGTTCTTTGTGTCAGTTGTTGCTGCGTTACGCGTGTGTCTTTGAGTGCGTTGAACGCCATAAATACGGCGGCAAGAGAAAGGAGTACGATCAATGAAAAGCAAAGCAATAGCTTTGTTGTAATACTAGAAGACGAGGTTCTTATATTTCGCATTACAAATAAAAACTCACTTTGACTTGTATGAGTATTTTTTATATAAAACTATAAGTTGTTTGTCCAATTATTAGGTGGTTTTTTATTATGGTGCATACTCGGCGTGAGTTTTTGAAGTTTACAGCTGCGGGCGCCTTTTCTCTTGCGCTGCAAGGGATGCCATTTTCCCATGCTCTTGCCAAGGATGAAGTGACTGCGCTTTTGGAACGTGTGAAAACATTAAAAGGCGATAATACTATTACTATTAAGTTGCTTTACCCTGAGGGGTCGTTGCCTAATCTCACGCCCGTTGCTGAGGCGTTTCTCAAAGCTACGGATGTTGCTGTTGAATTTGTTGAGATGACCGTCGATGATATTAACACCAAGATACTTATTGACGCCACGCGTGAGAAATCTGATTTTGACCTCGCATTGTCTGCAACCTTTGGTATTCCTGATTTGGCAGAAGCGGGCGCCTTGACCGACATCTCAGGCTATGCAGAGCGTTATGAGGCGCGCTATGGTTATGAGCCAACTCTCTATGATTTGGGCGATAGTTATAAAGATAAGAAATATGGCTATCAAACGGATGGCGATGTTTACATGATGTTCTATCACAAAGAATGGCTCGAGGATGAAGCACATAAATTGCGCTTCTTCGAGGCATATGGCACGCCCCTTACTGTGCCTAACTCGTGGAAAGAGCTTGATGTGCTTATGAAGTTTTTCCATCAGCCTGAAGAAGGGCGCTATGGTGGGTGTATGTTCCGCACGCCCAGCTATATGGTGTGGGAGTTTTGGATTCGGATGCATGCAAAGGGTGTGATGCCGTTTGATGATGATATGGGGTGCAATCTTGCCAGTGATGCCTCGATAGATGCGCTTCAAGCGCTTATTGATGTGGGAATGTATCAGCACCCAACAGCAACAGTTAATGGCCTTTTTGAAAATTGGAAAACCTATGCAAAAGGTGACTGTTTCGCCAATATTGGCTGGGGCGGCACGCAAAAATTTCTCAATAATACTGACTCATATATGCGGGGGAAAATGCTTCACGCAGCCACGCCTCAGGTCTCTTATTTTAATTGGGGCTGGAATTATGTAGTGTCGCGTTTCTCTGAACAGCAAGAGATAGCGTATTTGTTTTCATTGTTTGCAACCTCGCCGGAGATGTCACTTGTTGCCGTGAAAGAGGAGGGGTTCTTCGATCCGTATCGCAAAGAGCATTATAAAGATAAGGCGATTGAGAGAGCCTATTCTTCAGAGTTTCTTGCCGCCCATAAGGTAGCGATGAGCGAGGCAATTCCCGACCTCTATATAGAAGGGCGCGGACGCTATATGGCGATATTAGAAAACGTGATTACGTCTGCCCATGATGGGCATGTGAGTGCGAAAGAGGGGCTGATATATATAGCAAAAGAATGGGAATCTATTACGGATGATATTGGCCGTGATAGCCAAATAAAGCAATGGCGATTCTTAAAGGCGCAATATCCCGCATCGTTTAAGAAGGTGTGATTCGTTGATAGGACATCTTGCAATTGTCTTTCTTAACTTCAATGCTGGTAATGCTTTTTGTGCGGCTATAGGAGCGGTGCATCATGATAGCGCTCTGAGCATCTGGTTCTGTGGAATAATGAAGGCTTGGAATGCTTTGGTCGGTGAATGAAGGTGCTTCAGCCCATGTTTCAAAGATGGATTTACGCACCTCAATAACCTCTGACTGTTTCCATGATGATGAAGTGAAGAAGAACATATTCTCATTTTGTAACGCATGAAACTCTCGTTTTTTATAGTTTTTGCCATCCCATGAAAATAGGTGATGTTCGGACGGTGACCCAATGAGTAGTGTGAAGCTTGCATAGGGCGATGGATCATATTGTGGCGCTGCTTGCAGAGGGTTCTTGGTTTTTAATAATTCAGGCAAAATGATGCCACGGCTTTGTGATGCGTGGCTCGGCTCTCCTTCAGCCTCAGCATAGCCATTGAGGATACATCCCCAGTAACCCTTTGCGTTATGGGCTATCCATGTGCCGCCACTTTGCGGGTCGATAGGGCATGTGATGTCATGTGCGGCATCTAGCCGTTGAGGCGCGCGTTCGGGTGTTCTGTCATGTCGTTCATCACGATTCATGAAAACGCGATAGCCTGTCTCTGATTTGAATAAGGTGACGCTACACATGATGTTTACGCAGTTTTCTTTTGATAGACGAGCGTCGCACCAGCGACACCAAAGCTATCATCGAATGATATGTCACAATTCTCAGCGAGCATCTTGATAATCGCCATATGATGATTAGAGTGGTCGAGCAGGAACATTAGCTCACGTTCTAGGTTTGTTTCCATCTGGCAGGGCGGTGCATCTGGCTGTGAAATGCATGCGAGGGTGATGGTGCGATTGGTAAACTCTGTGTGTTCAAACGCATTGTTTATCGCCTCTAATGCCTCAGAGGCTTTGTCTTTTGAATGTTCGAGCAGCAAGTCGCGTTTGCGGTTGTCATAGGAGAGTTCATCTTGCGTAGCATCGTTTAGTAGGGGTATGAACTCTTGATAAAACTCGATAATATGACGTGTATGTGCGCCAATAGTAGAGTTCTTGGATAATTTGTTCGTGGCGTAAAGCGGCGCATCAATACGTTGCAGCATGGCCGCAAGTTGAGAGAGTGTCTTGATGTTGTCGCTTAGCAAGTGATGTGTGTGCGGTCTATTCATAAATTATTTGCTCTCAATTAATCCGTGATATTTTCCATCAGCTTCTTGGATCAGCTCGTCTTTACGTGGCAACCAGAATCCTGCAACCTTCTTATCATAGTTGAGATATAATTTGCCATTCTCAATGTGATAAACTTTTGGGTCAGCTGAAACAAGCTTATCATGAGCAATCGCCCACGCGCAGTATCCGCCATATTGTGGGGCATATTTTTCAGGGTTTGCTTGAAACTTTTCAAGGTTTTCTTGGTTTGCAAAGTACCAATTGGCACCATTCCATTCGGTGCTGAACTTCTTGGAGCCTTTGATAGGCTCTTCGCCAGAATAATAGGTGGTGGTGTCATATCCGCTAATACCAGTATTGTTGAATGTGCCAGTATAGATTGGGTCAGCAGCATTCGCGGCATTGCCGATGAATAGCATGATGATGAGTGACAGGGCGGTGAATAGGTTGCGTGTAAGTGTCATAGTAAGGCTCCCGAAGTGAATGAATATTGCAGTGCTGAGTTATTCGTAGCTGTGCAATGTGAGGTTACATTTTTCAACCAATAACTTCTTGCGAAGCATTCTGCGCTATTAATATGTCAATATTTTGAGTGATATTATTTTTTAGTATCGTATGGAAGTTTTTAATGGTTTCAGTGTTGTAGAGGGTGTTGCTATATGCCGTGTGAAGATGCAGCTGCTTATCCAAAATACCCGCTTCCATATAGAGTCCATAGCACAGGTGATTATCAGGATGCGAGGCGCGAATCCCATCAAGTGCGATAATTGGTTGGAATGAAATTCCCTCAGGTATCAGCGCATCAATTTGGCTGACATAATTGAAGAAGAGGGGCGGCGCTTCATATTGCGTAATGTCAGGATGTTGGATGCTGTAGCGTAGCAGATTATAAAATTCGTTATGTGTGGGTACTGCATCAAGTTGGGATTTGATATGCGCCAAACGTTCTCCCGGCGAGGTGTTTATGTCAGATGAGAGATGTACAGGATAGACGCTGTTGAGCCAGCCAGCTGTACGTGAGAGGTTGATGTCATTGCCGCCCGTGCGCCCGTGCCCACAAATATTGATGACCGTAGTGTCTTCCTTGCTCATTTGTTGGAAGGTCTGCTGCAATGCCGTCAGCAGGAAGGTTTGGATGTCGATGCCATAATGTGACGGAATTGTCTTGAGAAGTGCTTCTGTTGTCGCGGTATCAAAGATTAATTCTGAGTTCTCGGAGGTGCTCTCTGTGCCGAAATTTACAGCCTCATTATCGTGCTGGATGCCAATGCTCGGTGTCATAGAGCGGCTGCCCCAATAGATAAGTTCTTCTGAGAAATCATATTTTTGTGAGGTATTATGCAAGTGAGATGTAAGGTCTTTCGCTGCTGAGGTTTTTGTCGCGAGTGGCATGGTGATTCCCAAGCGTAGTCCTTCATAGCTTTTGATGAAGTCCTCAAAAATGATGCGGCTTGAGACGATATCAAGCAAAAGATGGTGCGCTATGATGGCAAGTTTGCCCACACCATTTCCGACGTCAAAATGAAGAACACGCAGCAAGGGTGCAGCATCAAGTGTGAGGGAGGCATGAGAATCATTACATATTTCAACAATCTTTTTGTCTTGTGCGGCGGCCCAGAGTTTTGAAACATCATGTGACGAGACATAGTCCTCTTCGGGGAGCGAGGCGGAGCAGTGTTGCAGCCATGTGCCTGTGGCATTGCGAGCAAATGAAACGCGTAAATTATCATGATGCATAAGCACGGCGTTGAATGCTTGTGTGAGCATGTCAATAGTTGCGACATGGTTGATATCAAACATGAAAAAGCGATTCCAGTGATGCGGATGTACAAAGTTATCAGCAAAAAACTTCGCCTGACGAGGTAGCAACGGGTAGCTGCCGCTTATTGTATCTTGGCTGATGGCTTTGCGAGGTGCGTCTGTGATGGCTATCTCAGACAATTCTGCGATGGTGGTGCGGGTGAAAAGCGCATTCATGTCAAAGGCGATGCCTTCCTCCTCGGCCGCGCAGGCGAATTGAATCGCCATGAGTGAATCGCCTCCCAACTCAAAGAAGCTATGATATATGCCGATCTTTTCTGTTGGTATCTTCAAAATGTTGGACCAAATGGTGGTGATGGTCTTCTCGATGTCGTTACGAGGTGCTACATATTCTTTTGTTTGTATAAGCATATGCTCGGGGCGTGGCAAGGCACGGCGATTTGTTTTCCCGCTCGGTAGGCGAGGGATTTTATCAAGCGGAATGTAGAATGAGGGGTGCATATGTGCTGGCAGTTGCGCGGCAATATGCGCTTTGAGATTGTCGGTGTCGAGTTCGTTTGCGACATAATAGGCTGCTAAGCGTTTATGCGTATTACCGTCTGTTGCGATGTCGATGACGGCAGCATCGTGGATAGCATCATGCGAGAGCAAAACCGACTCGATTTCGCCAAGCTCAATACGGAAGCCTCGGATTTTAACTTGAGCATCCATGCGCCCCAGATATTCGATGTTTCCTTCACTATCAAAGCGGCATAAATCCCCTGTTTTATAGAGCTTTGATCCGTTCAATTTTGAGAATGAGTCAGTTATGAAGCGTTCTGCTGTGGTTTCTGGCAAGTGGATATAGCCTTGTGCCACGCCGCTTCCGCCAATATGTAACTCACCTGCAACATTTTGCGGTGTGGGGTTGCCATAACTATCGAAAAGGTAGAGACTTGTCTCGGCGACAGGGCGTCCTATGGGAATAGAAGAGAGTTGCGTAGTGTCACGAGGGCATAAGGCATAAGAGGCATAGATGGCAGCTTCAGTGGGGCCATAGACATTATAGAGATCACCTGAACAGACGGCATAGAATCGAGTGGCGACACTCGGCGGCAAGGCTTCTCCAGCAGATAATACATATTTGAAAGAGTTGATGCGACGGTCTTTCAATACGCTCAACAGGCTGCTGATGAGTGAGGGAACCATACATGTGGCAGCGATATTATGCTGTTCAATCAGGTCAATTAGGTGCGATGGGTCTTTATATTTTTCAGGTTCGATTAGCACGAGCGTTGCGCCACTGCTGAGTGACCAGAAAATTTCAGCAATCGATACGTCAAAGCTGTAATCAGTATTCTGCAGCACAGTGTCATTGGGTTCTAGTGTGAAGGTGTTGTACATCCATGCCATGCGTGGGGCAGTGTTGCCATGATTCAGTAATACACCTTTGGGTTTGCCTGTGGAGCCGGAAGTATAGATGATATAGGCGGCGTCATCAGGGGTGATGGTGACATCTGGTTTTGCTGTGTCGCAATGGTGCCACGGAATATCGTCGCTATCTAGTGTGAATGTACAGTTGGCATCGCGCAAAATATAGTCAATACGTTCTTGCGGGTAATCGGGAGGAATGGGAATATAGCACCCTCCTGCTTTGAGGACTGCTAGCATCGCCTGAACCATAAATGGCCCGCGTGGGAGGCAGAGCGCCACTCGGTCGCCTTTGTTGAGTCCTTGGCTTTTCAGATAATGGGCAAGCTGATTTGCCTGAGCGTCTAGCTCGCCATATGTTAGAAATTCATCGCGATAGCGCAGAGCAGGATGATGTGGTTGTTTGGTGGCCGCAGACTCAAATAATTCATGTATGGTGTGGGGGATGTACGGCAGCGATTTGCCATGACTCCAATGCTCTAGCATATGCTGTTCGGTCTGTTCATCCATCATGCGATAGTCGCTTAAACGTTGCTCTGGCGTTGCCACGATTTGCTCAAGCAGGTTTTGCATGTGGGCGATGAGTTGGTCAATCATTGCCTCGCTGAAGAGCGCCTCGCGATATTCATACCATAGTCCAATGGTGCCATCTTCTAGCGTTTCATAGGTGAGGGTGAGGTCGTCATTGACATCATTATCTTCGATGTCGAGGGGCTCGGAGGCTATGCCATCAAGCGACAAATTCACCAAACGTGAGATGGTTTGTACAATTGAAACATTAAACACGCGACCGTCAAAGCTTGCATCGTGCTTACGTAAGGTGCGGACAATGTCGAGGGACGGGAATGTTTGATGTTTCTTATCGGCTTTACGTACGGCAGAGGTGCGGGCGAGCAATTCAGAGAAGGTCGGATTGCCAGAAAGGCTTGTGCGCATGGGGATGATGTTGACGAAGAATCCGAAGAAGTTTTTATAGCCGCGCGGGCGGATATTGACAGGGTAACCAACCACTAATTCTTCTTGACTATAGAGGCGGTGGGCGAGGGTGCCGAATGCTGCAACGAAGATGTTGAACATGGTGGTGCGCTGTGCGCGTGCAGTATTTTTGAGTTGTTGAGAGAGCGCTGGGGACAGTGCAAACCCGACTCGTTTGCCTGTAGTGGTGTCGCTAGCATTATGTTGCGCGTTGAAGTCAACACTATGCTGCGCACCGCTTAAGGTGTCTTTCCAATAGTCAGCTGAGCTTTGCCATACTGCCTCATCAAGGCTGTTCTCGCCATCGTTGAAATAGTCATCCCAGCTTTTGATATTGTCGCCATAGGCTTCTTCCAAACCTGCATAGCCTTTGTTATAGGCGGTGGAGGTGGCATCTAGGAAGAGAATAGCAGACGCGCCATCGGAGATCATATGAGGCACCAACCCGATGAAGTAATAGGTGTTCGGTGCGGTTTTCATCAATCCTGCGCGGATGATCGGAAACGTTTTGAGGTCGATAGGAGTGCGCAGGCTATCTTCTAGAAATGTCTGGCCTTGGATACGTTGTTCCGCTGTTTCTTTTGCGGCACCTGGTGTCGCGATGTCGTGGTAATCAAGCGTGAACTCGCCATGTTCTTTGACGGCTTGGAAGGGTATGCCTTTTTCTTCAATGAAGTAAACCCGCAGGGAGCTGAAGAATGCGACAACATCTTTGAGTGCTTGATGGAAGCGTTCAACATCAAGTTCACCTTCAAGGCGTAGTTTTACACAGGTGTTGAAGGAGCTGCTGTTGGGGTGCAGCTTCCATTCGACCCAAAGGGCTTCTTGTTGCTTGGTTAGTGGATATCGTTTTTCCATGATGTATCTATACTAAGAATTATCAGCTTTGTCGCTATCGTTTAAGGTAGTTCGATATTTCTTATCAATCGTTACTAAATAACCAATTATATAAATGCTACCCCAAATAAGTCCCGGTGCCATGGTTGTCCATTTGTTGGGGGTTTGTGATATGCTGTGTGCGATGTAGGGGGCGCTCAACATAATAACAAAACTTGAGAGGAAGCCCACCCAGATGCCTTTGGTGCCATAGTTGTATTTATGACAGCAGTTATGGGCGATGTTAGTGAGGAAGAACGTCATGAGAAAAGATGAAGTGCCCTGTGCCGCGGCGGCTTTGATCCATGCCAGCGTGCCATGGTCATAATTGACTAAAATTGCCCAACCGCCATAGGCGAATGTAGCAAGGAGGGAAATGGCGATAATTGTTTTTTGTGATTTTTGCATAGGGTTTTGTGTATAATGCGCCGCCAGCTGTGTTGCAACATGATAAATTAGCAGTTGACAGTGTGGCAATTCATCTACATAATTATACACTGTTCAATAAATTGTCTGTTTGCTGCATAATGTAGATAAAAAGGATAAATTGTGTATGGCTGAAGAAGATAACTTAATGAAATCAAACCGGTTTCTCCCATTGTTTATTACGCAGTTTTTTGGGGCGTTTAATGATAATGCTTTTAAAAATGCGTTTCTCATTTGGTTTACCTATGATATCGCTGCCAAGCAGGGCTCCAATCCCGCGATGATGGTGACAATAGCGGCCGGTTTATTCATTCTTCCATTCTTTTTGTTCTCGGCGACGGCGGGGCAGGTGGCTGATAAATATGAGCAATCATGGCTGACGCAGAAGATAAAGCTGGTGGAAATCATTCTCATGATTCTCTGCGCGGTCTGTTTCTTTGTGGAGAGTGTGAATGGGCTATTGGTTATTCTCTTTATGATGGGGATTCAATCGACTTTCTTCGGGCCGATTAAATATAGCCTGTTGCCTGAACATCTGCATGATGACGAGTTGATTAAGGGCAATGGTTTGATTGAGGGTGGCACGTTTCTCTCGATTCTGCTCGGGACTATCTTTGGTGGGCTGATTATTCGCACGGAATATGGGGTGGAGATATTGGCTGTCTGTGTGATTCTATTTGCCGTCATTGGTTGGCTCGCGAGTCGGCATATCCCGAAGACGCCTATTGGTGACCCTAACCTTGATATAGGGTGGAACATCGCCCGCGAGACATGGAAAATTATCGGTTTTGCCCGCCAAGAACGCACCGTGTGGCTCTCTATCATTGGCATTTCATGGTTTTGGCTGATTGGCGCGACGTTCCTCACGCAATTCCCGACCTATACCAAAGAAGTGATTGGTGGAAATGAGCATATTGTGACCTTGTTACTCACTATATTCTCGGTGGGAATTGGTGTTGGATCGGTCTGGTGCAACAGTCTGCTCAAAGGCGAAATTAATGGTAAGCTCGTGCCGCTTGGTTGTATGGGAATGAGTGTGTTTATTATTGATTTTTACTTTGCCAGTCATGGGTATGAAGGTGTTATTTTTATGCAAAAGCCCTGTGCTGATATGGCGAGTTGTCTCCCTGTCTTAGAGGGTGTGGGTGACTTCTTTAGTACATTGGAAGGTTGGCGTATTGCGTTTGACCTGCTTGGGCTTTCTATCTGTGCGGGTATTTACATTGTGCCGCTCTATGCCATCATGCAACATCGCTCAGAGCAGAAATTTCTGGCCCGCATCATTGCCAGCAACAATGTGATGAATGCGTTGTTTATGGTGGTGGCGACTGTGATTGCGCTGGCTCTATTCGCCATAGGGTTCACTGTCATCGAGATTTTGTTAGCCGTTGGCATATTCAATATTCCCGTATATTTCATTGTGCGCGGGGCAGTTAAAAGGAGATTAGAGAATGCTTAGAACGGTATTGAAATGGATTATTACGGCACTCTATAATGTTGAGGTGAAGGGGCTTGAGCATTATGCAGCGGCGGGTGAGCGCGTGTTGATTATCGCCAATCACCAGTCCTTTTTGGATGCGCTGCTGATTGTGTTGTTTTTGCCTGAAAAGCCGATGTTTGCGGTGAATAGCTTCATTGCGGAGCGTTGGTATTTCAAGCCGTTTCTGGCGCTGGTAAAGGCATTCCCGCTTGACCCAACCAATCCGATGGCGACCAAGGGCATTATCAATGAAATTAAGAAAGATCAGAAATGCGTGATCTTCCCAGAGGGGCGCATCACGGTGACAGGCTCGCTGATGAAGGTCTATGAAGGACCAGGGATGATTGCTGATAAGGCGGGCGCGACGATTCTGCCAATTCGTATTGATGGCGCGCAATATACGCCGCTTTCACGTCTGAAGGGCAAGGTGAGAATCCGTTGGTTCCCGCAGATTACGCTGACCATGCTGCCATCGCGCAATTTTGATATTGATGAGAGCATTAAGGGGCGCAAGCGCCGCCATCTCGCGGGGGTAAAGCTCTATGACCTCATGAGCGAGATGCTGTTTGATAGCTCCGATTATCAAAAGACACTCTTTGCATCGCTCATCGACCAAACTGAAATTCAGGGACGCAAACATATCATTATGGAAGATGCGATGCGTCAGCCGCTCAATTATGGCGGAATGCTCACGAAATGTTTTGTGTTGGGTGATAAGATTGCGGCGAACACGAGCCAAGGCGAATATGTCGGGCTGATGCTGCCTAATATGGTGACCTCTGTCGTGACGTTTTTCGCGCTGCAAGCGTACGGACGTGTGCCCGCGATGTTGAACTTCTCGACAGGTGCGCAGAATTTATTGTCGGCGTGTAAAACGGCAGAAATCAACACCGTCTATAGCTCCCGTACTTTTGTGGAGAAGGGTAAGCTCGATGACCTCGTTTCCGAAATTGAGAAGGCAGGGGTGAAGATGGTCTATCTGGAGGATGTTGCCAAAACCATCACGCTGATTGATAAATTGTCGGGCGTGGTGGCAGGGTTTTTCCCAAAAACATTCTTCAATAAAGCCAGCCAACAAACGGCGGATGATCCCGCGGTGATTCTCTTTACCTCAGGATCTGAAGGCACGCCAAAGGGTGTGGTGCTGTCGCATAAGAACATTCAAGCGAACCGTTATCAGCTTGCCTCTAGGGTCGATTTTGGGCCAATGGATATTGTGTTTAATGTGCTGCCTATCTTCCATTCCTTTGGGTTGACGGGCGGAACATTGCTGCCGGTTCTCTCAGGGATTCGCACGTTCTTCTATCCTTCGCCATTGCATTATCGCATCGTGCCAGAACTTATTTATGACACTAATGCGACCATCATGTTCGGCACCGATACCTTCCTCTCGGGCTATGCACGTTTTGCACATCCTTATGATTTTTATTCTGTGCGCTATGTCTTTGCAGGGGCAGAAAAACTCAAGGAAGAAACCCGTAAATTATGGTCTGAGAAATATGGTGTACGTATCTTTGAAGGCTATGGCGCGACGGAAACCGCACCGGGCATCACCACCAACACACCGATGCACAACAAGGCAGGAACAGTTGGGCGCTTACTTCCGGGTATTAACTATTCCATCGAGCCAGTGCCGGGAATAGACGAGGGCGGCAAGCTCATCGTCTCAGGCCCCAACATTATGAAAGGCTATTTGCTCGCCGATAATCCGGGCAAACTCGTTGAACCTGAGGGCGGGTTGTATGACACGGGTGATATTGTCGACATCGATGAAGAGGGCTATGTCAGCATCAAAGGGCGCGCTAAACGCTTCGCGAAAATTGCGGGCGAGATGGTGTCACTGACCGCTGTTGAAACCTTCATTGCAGAGATTTACCCTGAGCATAACCATGCCGTAGTGAGCATTCCCGATGCCAAAAAAGGCGAAGCGCTCGTACTCGTCACCAACTGCAAAGACGCCAAAAAAGAAGACATCATCGCCCATGTCAAAAAGAACGGCATAGGCGACCTATCCGCCCCCAAAGACATCCGCATAGTAGATGATGTCCCGCTATTGGGAACGGGCAAGACGGATTATGTTGGGGTGGCAGCGTTGGTGGAGGGCTAGTCGATGCGATTAAATAACTGGGAGAATCCGCATCATTCTTTAGCTTGTTTTGGGGGCTGTTTAGCTCTAATTCTTTTTCTATCTACGTTGCTCTTTTCGATAGATATGTTTGAAAAAGATATAACCCTTCTCCGCATATGCTTTAGTACTTTCTTTTTTTATCTTTCTTATATTTACATACGTGTCTCGCTAAATATGTTAACAAGATATGCAAGCCATAGGCATTTCTGGTTTATTTCAGTGCCGTATTCTGCTGTTCTTCTTGTACCTCTCTTGCCAAGAATGAATGACGGAACTTTTGGCGTACACATAATGATTTTTCTATTTAATGCTATATGGTTCTATTTTTTATATTGCTGCTATCAAAGCATTAGCGATATTAAGCAGAAATACCAAAGTGCAGAATAACCTACTTCGCCACCACTCTATATACCAACCGAGCAGCATCCGCGGCGAGGATGATGATTTTTTGGTTGTTGACGGTGATGCTTTTGTCTTGTGCTTTTAGGTCTATGGCGAAATTGATGGCTTGTTTGGTGATGACGGTGGTGCCGCTGGCATCGCCAGAAATCTCACTGGAAATGCTGCTTGAGGTGATGCCTGATTGTGAGGTGTTGGACGAGTTTTGAACCACAAAGTTGGAGCTGCCACCGGGGGTGTTGGTTGCGGAGAGTTGTGTATGTGCGTTGCGTTTGAACAATGCCATATTGTTGCGTACACCCATATATTCAATAGTGATTGATTTAGCAGAGCTAGTCGTGGTGTTTGTTGTGTCTGAGGTTTCGAACAGTTCCAGCACAGGCGCACCAATGGCCACCGTTTTGGTATGCGCCAAATTAACCTGAGGCGGTGGCAGGCATGCGGACACGGTAAGCATAGCGGTGCATAAGAGTGCTGATGATAAAGGGCGCATGGGTATCTCCATATGTGATTTAGGCTATATGTGTTATTAATAATTCTATCTAATAAACCTGCTTGTCAATAGATTTATCTGAATTAAATCATTTGTTTATGGTCGGTATATTTTATACACTTTATGTGTGAGGTGCGCTTTAGTTGGCTGTTTCACGTTATCGTAAACAGTTGAAAGGATATTCCTGTTATGACTAAAAGACTTTTGTCTTGTGTATTATTACTTACTTTTCTTCAAGCTTGTGCCATGGGCAGTACACCGACTTCCACAGGTGCTGTTGATTGGGACCATATCCGCTACACTCCCTATGAAGTTGATGACAGTCCACGTGACTCATCCGTATAGAAAGTTGTCATGACAGTTACTAGATGTGTGAAACATCTCAAAACATCCATAATTAATTGGTGGGAGCGTGATCCGTTCACCCAGAGTGCAGCGGTGGCCTATTACACGATTTTCTCATTCCCGGCTCTCATGATTCTTTATTTTGCAACGGCATCTATTTTTGTCGAGCATGATCAATTGCAGCTTCAAACCTATCAGTTTTTGAGTGAGAAGTTTGGTGAGAATGCCGCCACACAATTTGGCGAAATTATTGATAACACCGCACCCAAAGAAACGGATGTGTGGGCGTTCGTCATTGGTGGTGCGACGCTGCTTTTTGCGGGCTTAAAGCTGTTTATGCAATTTCAAAAAGCGCTCAACCATATCTGGGAGACTGATGAATCTAGGCTTAGGGGCATTAAAGCGATTGTCGTGCGACGCGCTGTGTCATTTGGTGTCATGTTGGGCATTGGTTTTACGCTGCTTGTGTCATTTCTAATGACCTCTATTGTGACGTTTTTTACCGAATGGATTATGGCGCATTTGCCCGATTATTTTGCCTATCTGGTGCATGGTATAAACTTCTTGGTGTCGTTGTCGGTGATTACCTTCATGTTTGCGCTTATGCTGAAAGAATTGCCCGACACGGACATCTCATGGAAACATAGCCTGCCAGGGGCGTTCGTGGCAGCGCTCCTGTTCATTTTGGGCCAATATATGCTCGGGATATATTTTAGTGTAGCAGAGCCTGGCTCTGCTTACGGTGTGACAGGGTCGCTCATATTGATGATGCTTTGGGTGTCCTATTCCTGCGTTATTTTGCTGCTTGGTGCAGAGGTGAGTAAGACGCTGTGTGTTGCTGACGATTCGTTGCCGTCTCAAGCTTAGTGCTTTATTGTGCGTCTATAATAGTTTTTATAAATCTTTTAATTTCTGTTTTGACCTTCTTGTCTTTTATTGTAGAAAAGAAGCTGATCATTTCGACATCCCCTCTGCTGGCCGTCGCCATATTGTTGTTAACGATGCCAGTTTCTAGGATCTCTTCAAAAAAATATTCCACTAAAACATTCAGCACTTGCGCACAGGCAAACAACTTTGAGGCAGAGACTCTATTGGTGCCCTGTTCATATTTTTGTATTTGTTGAGAGCTGATATTTAGAAAATCTCCTAATTGTTGTTGGGATACGCCTGATGCTTCGCGGATTCTTCGTAATTTTTTGCCGACATGTTGGTCGATTAAATTGCAATCAAATGTGGGATTCATATTTTCGCAATGCGTGATTTGTACTTACTTTACGAGAGTAAGGATAGGTGAAGACAGGGTTCTGACTAGGTAAGAACTATACCAGGGTAGCTTGCGTCAATGTTGTTATCGCATTTAAACGAGGTTTAGCTTATTGCTTCAATGGTTCTGTGAAACGCTGAGAGCACAATGTCACGCGGCTTGTCGATCTCTTGGAGGTCCCAAGCTGCTCCCATGATGGGGATGATCAGGCTGTATTTTGTTGCTAGATCATATTCTAAATGAAGTCTTTCAGGCGCCATTTTATAGCAATCAAATGTTTGACGATATGTGTGTAATACCTCATCTTTAATCTGCTTGCGCTCTTCTGAACATCCTGATTGAACTAGGAAGTATGCGATATCAATCATGGGTGAGCCAATGGCTAACAATTGCCAATCAATAATAGAATCAAGTTCCATTTTGTTAAATAATAGATTCTCCATTCTAAGGTCGCCATGTATGATTGTCGAATTGACACTTAACTCATCAGAAATAGGTTTGAGATTTGTAATTAAATCTTCAATGATGGCATCCACTTTTGAAGATTGTTGCGGGTTTAAATGTTGTTTCGTAACTGCCCATGAATGCGCGAGCATTTCCGGAAGTATTGCGATTATTTCTGGGTCATTTACTTTTGGCAAAAAACAATCAGGTTCTTTGTTAAGCCAAAATTTATGAAACTCTATAATGGTTGAGGTGACGCTGAGCGCTTCTTCAGCCTGATACCCGTAGAGCTGATCTCCCATTACCGCTTGACCCAAATCTTCTAATATTAGAATCGAGTCATCCGGCGATGCATAATGGCACACTGGACTGAACTCTTTGATAGGGCCCGCAAAGAATGAATAAAATGCTGCTTCGCGATAGAAGAGGCCATATTTTGTAGCTATGTCGTTCCTAACGGCGTTTCCACCTAACATTTTTACAATCAAAGAGTGAACTGGTTTTTGACTCTTTGGGTCCTTTAACCATACGCGCAAGACTAAATCAGACGACGGTTTTACTTGGTAAATATGGTCAATGGTTAGATCCGCATATTTAGCTACTTCTTCTTTTAATAAAGATTGTATCTGAGCACGAAAAGCAGGGTTGTCGCAGTCAAATTCATTATAGCCTGTACCCAAGGTGACAGGAAAGTTTTGATCGTTCTTAATAACGTTGCTCATAGAAACAATTGAATCCAAATTACTAAAAAAATGGTCGATAATTTCCTCTACTCTACACGCATGACCTTTATCAATAAAGCTATAATTTGAATATATAGAATACTCTTTATGTCGGATGTTTCGAAGACTTCTCTTCGTTTCTTTCGACGGAATAGAATATTGTTCGTGATAATATTTTGAATATAGATTTGCAAGTAGCGCTTCTATAGCACATAGCCTGTCATGCATCTTCTCATATAATGGAGAGAGTGTAGAATCATCACCTTCATCTTCTTCAGGCATTATGCGTCCGATCTTTTCGTCAATACCATATTCATACCATGGGAAGGTTTTACAGCGATTCTTGCGATAGGTTCAACTTTTTGTCCGGGGGCCATTTCAAACCGGACCTTTGGGCAGATGACTGACGCGACGCTGAGTATTTCTTGCCACGCAAATTTTTCTCCTATGCATCCTCTTGGTCCCGCTGCAAAAGGGAAGTAAATGAACGGATGTTGTTGTTCCATTTCACCATTTAAAAATCTCTCTGGTCGAAATGCTTCCGGGTTCACGTAATATTTCCGATGGCGCTGCATTAAATAAGGGCTGAGCATAAAATTTGAATTGGCAGGTATCGTTGTGCCATTCATTGTGATTTCTTCAGTATTCTTTCGTGCCATTGACCATGCAGCAGGGTAGAGCCTCATCGTTTCAGAGATGACGGCTTTGGTGTAAATCAGTTCATCAAACTTGTCTGGCGTGACCGTATCATTACCAAATACCCGTTGCATTTCCTCACACACTTTTTCTTGGATCAATGGATTTTTCGCCATTTCATGAAACATCCAAGTGAGTGTATTGGCGGTGCTTTCGTGACCCGTCACTATCAGCGTTATAATTTCGTCTCTTAGCTCGCCATCAGTAATGGATTTGTCTTCATCCCTACTCATGGCTGCAATTAACAAGCCAAGTAAGTCGCCGCCAAAGGTTTCACCTTGTTTTCTTCTATCAACGAATTCGCTGATGACTTTATCAATAGCGTGTCTTGCGGACTTGAATTTCCAGAAATAGGGAGAGCCCCAATGCGAGTGCAGATCAGGTGCTGACCAAATACGCAATTCTGATACAGATAAAAGTGTGTCGACTCCATTGACCAACGTATCGGCATGTTTGTAGACTTCTGCGCCAAATAATGCCTGAGATACGACATAGAGTGTGAGTTTGGCCATTTCATTATCAACGTCTTTCTCAACGGTATCGGTCGTGTTGAACCATTCATCCAGCGCTTTATTGGTTAATTCAACAGACAAGTCAGATATTCTTCTCAGCTCTGCAACACGGAATGAGGGTTGCATGAGTTGGCGATGTCTTTTCCATTCTTCTCCTTCGAGAACGGGGAGACCTCTGCCAAACATGGGTTTTACCTTGTTATAGAACTGCCCTTTTTGGAAGTGTTTGTGGCCTGATTGCAGAATGAATTCTGCCCCCTCAGGGCTGTTCACTAAATAGACGGGGCATCCCATATGTTCAAATTTGATGAGCGCAGCAGAATTGTTCGACAATCGAGAAAGAAAGTTGAGCGGGTCTTTCTTAATTTTGTGACCAATACCCAAGAAAGGTATGCCTTCTACTTCTGATAATTCTGGCTGAGTGCTTCTCTCTGCTGTTTGTGCGGCTGTCATGTCATGATGCCTTTGTTTTAAGAAGTGCGAATTTTTCTTCTGTTTGTGCAATGGTCTCCGCAATGGCAGAGCTTAGTGACTTCTGTAAAGCGGACATATTGCTGTCGCGGAACTTATCCTGATAATCACAGAGCTGATATAATAGTTCTTCAAGATGCTCAATTTCACATAATGTTTCTGCGGCAGTCGAGCTTTGATTAGTGGCAGACTTGCTTACTATCGTGTGTGCTTGAGATTTGAAGATGTCCAGGCTTCGTTCTTGTTG
>CALJMC010000141.1 GCA_937982385.1 uncultured Rickettsiales bacterium
ATACATCTGAATGAAACGGCGATAAGAATCATAGGCAAAACGTGGATTGTCAGATTTAGCTGCCAAGCCTTCCACAGTAATATCGTTCAAACCAAGGTTCAAAACGGTGTCCATCATACCCGGCATAGACGCGCGCGCACCAGAGCGAATGGATACGAGCAATGGGTTACTGGCATCACCAAATTGTGCGCCAACCACATTTTCAATCATTTTCAGAGACTCTTCAACATGCGCTGTAAGTGCATCAGGAAGTTTTTTGCTGTTTTCATAATAGGCAACGCACACATCGGTTGTGATGGTAAAACCGGGAGGGACGGGCAGTCCGAGTGACGACATTTCCGCCAAGTTAGCGCCCTTACCACCAAGCAGGTTCTTCATTTCGGCGTTGCCTTCTGCTTTGCCATCGCCAAAGTCATAGACCATTTTGCCAAGCGGGGTGTTGTTGGTTGCGAGTGTAATAGCTGAAGATTGGGTCACGGTGAGCCTCTTTGTTTATGTCGTTTAATAATGCGCCATTCTAGTGCGTAAAAGTTAATTTTATGTTTCAATAAGTGAGAAATTGCCGATATGTTTGAGCATGTCGCGAAGTTTCGCGAGTAATTCTAAGCGGTTTTTGCGAGTATAGGTGTCATCCGCATTGACCATCACATGCTCGAAAAAGTCATCGAGTGGTTTTCTTACTTGCGCAACGGCTTTCATTGCCATGTCGAATTGTTCATCCTTGAGTGCTGATATCACCTCGCCTTCTGCAACCATAAGCGCATCGTAGAGTGCTTTTTCATGAATTTCATTGAGATGAATAGCATCTACATCACCATCATAGGTTTTTTTGTCTTTCTCTTCTTCTTTGCTGAGTATGTTGGTAGCTCTGCGATAGCCTGCTGTTACATTGCCGCCATCATCTGTTTTGATGAAGTCATCCACAGCATAAATGCGTGAGACAAGCTGCACCACGTCATCTGCATTTGTGTCAGCAAACACGCACTCAATCACATCATGGCGAATGTTATTCGATTTCAAAATTACTTTCAGGCGGTCACGGAAGAAAGTAATGAGTTCGGCAACAAGTACCTCTTTGCCCACCTCTTTGGTCACCGCTTTAGGGTAGCGTGAGAGGGTATTCTCAAATGCGATATTCAAAGGAATACGCAATTTGTTATCGAGGATAATACGCAAAATTCCAAGTGCCATGCGACGCAATGCAAAGGGGTCTTTTGAGCCTGTCGGTTTTTCACCTGCGGCAAATAACCCTGCGAGTGAATCAAATTTATCAGCCAGTGATACGGCCATACCTGCTGGCGTTAGCGGCAATGAATCATCTGCGCCTTGAGGTTTATAATGCTCGGCAATGGCTTCAGCAACATCCGCATCTTCGCCTTGCGCTTTTGCATAATAGCGCCCCATAATGCCTTGCAGCTCAGGAAATTCACCAACCATGCCGCTTACTAAGTCAGACTTTGAAAGCTCTGCGGCCCTCTCTACTGTAGATAGATTCGCATGTGGAACGAAAACAGAGAGGAAGGTGGAAAGCGACGTAATGCGCTCAACTTTTTTGGCAATTGAGCCAAGTTTTGCATGGAAAATCATTTTATCTAACGCATCATTGAAGGATGCGAGGGGTTTCTTCTGGTCTTGATCCCAGTAGAATTGACCATCACTTAGGCGTGCACGAATCACGCGTTGATTCCCGTTTATAATGGCTTTTCCGTCATCATTGGCGGCGATGTTGGACACCACCAAAAAGTGGTTTGAGAGTTCTGCCTTGTCATTTAAGCAGGCAAAATATTTCTGATGATGCTTCATCTCAAGCACCAACACTTCAGGCGGGAGTTTCAAGAATTCTTTGTCATATTCACCGAGCAAACAGATGGGCCATTCGACCAAACCTGTCACTTCATCCAACAAACCATCATCAGCCTTAATTGATAGACCTTTTTCACCTGCAGCTTTCGCCGCATCACCCAAAATCCATTGACGGCGCGTCTCAGCATCAGCCACAACCTTATGCTCTCTCAGCGTTTTCTCATAGTCATTCGGATGGTTGATAGTAATCTCACCCTTGGACAAAAAGCGATGCCCTTCTGTGATATTGCTTGCAGTGATATGCCCAAGTTGGACAGGAATTATGTCAGAATCAAATAAGCACAATATACGTTTGAGTGGACGCACCCAAGTCATATCATACGCGCCCCAATGCTGCGATTTCGGCCAGGGGAAGTTGGTGATGACTGTTTCAAATACGTCTTTTAGTGCGGTTGCTGCAGGCTGTCCTTTTTGTGAACTAACTGCAAAATAGAATTCATCCTTACCAACAACACGTTTTTCTAGCTGGTCAAGTCCTAGTCCAGCTGAACGGCAGAAACCTTGCAATGCTTGCTCAGCTGCGCCGACTTTAGGACCTTTACGTTCAATCTCGATATCTGGCTGAATGCTGGGCAGTCCTGAAATATGCAATGCTAGGCGGCGAGGGGTGGAAAAACCTTTAATGTCAGCATGCTCAAGGCGCGCTTCTTTTAATCCCTTTTCCACGCGCTCTGTCAGCGTTTTTAATGCAGATTTCTGCATACGTGCGGGGATTTCTTCAGAAAAAAGTTCTATCAGTGCATCTGTCATTTAATTCGTCACCTTATTTCTCTCATCTACTTGCACCACAGTCGGCTTAAATTTTTTCGCCTTTTCCTCACTCATCGATGCGTAGGTGAGAATAATTACCAAATCACCAATTTTAGCCAAATGCGCTGCTGCACCATTAATTTGAATCACGCCGCTACCTGCCGCCTCTTCAATGGCATAGGTTGTGAAGCGATTGCCGTTGGTGATGTCCAGCACATCCACCTGCTCATAAGGCAGGATGCCACTTGCTTTGAGTAAATCGCTATCAATACCAATGGAGCCTTCATAATCAAGGTCAGCTTGCGTTACTGTTGCGCGGTGAATTTTAGATTTAAACATCGTTAATTTCATTATTTTGTTGCTCCTTGCACCATGGGTGAGAGCATGTCCCACACGCCTTTTGCAGCATTCAATGCTTCAAAGCTACTGCCGCATGATGAGTTGCTGCTTGCAGCTGCCATCACCTTGCTGCGTGCCTCTGGATTCTCCAATAGCCATCCAACAAACTGCTTTTGCAACGCGGATTTGTCGGCGCCTAAGGTGCCAATCACATTACTATAAGCGGGGATGATGGTGCTGAGTGAGGTTGCCAATGTCTTGCCTGACCCTTGTGAGAAGAGACTGATTGCGCCTTGTGCAATATTCTTGATGGTGGTTGCTAAGTTATCGGTAGATGTGTTGCCCAAGCGAGCATTGGTTACTGCGCTAAGCATTTTTTTGCCTTCGCCAGATACGACGATATTGTTAAACGCGTTAATCGTTTCGATGGGCATGTTTTCTTCATAGGCATCGGCGAGCAAGCCGGTCACCATGGAGCCGTCAAATAAATATCCTGCGAAATCTGAACCTACACCGCTAAGGTCAGCAACGCATTCATCAGGAACATTGTCGGGAAGTTGGTCTTTTAACGCTTCACGTAGCACGCCTTTTTCTGAGGCGGCTTTTGAAAATGACTCAGAGAAGATGGGTGCCAGCACTTCGCTGTGCGTTAAGCGTACCATTTCATCTGCCGCTTGGCGGTGCGGTGACTTTGCTGCATCACAGGCTGAAAGCGTCAGCAATGATAGAGTGATAAAAAGAGTGCGAGTGTATGTCATGCGGCTTTGTCCTTCGCGTCGGTTGTTTTATTTGCGCCTAAATATACTTCACAGGAGCCTTTGGCTAATGTGCGTACACGAGCAATATAAGCTGCACGTTCGGTCACGCCAATCACGCCACGCGCATCGAGTAAATTGAACAAGTGCGATGCTTTCAGGCATTGGTCATAGGCAGGAAGTGCAAGTTTTTTCTCAAGCAGAGACATCGCCTCAGACTCGGCGTCCTTGAAGTGCTGGAGCAAAATATCCGTATTGGCATGTTCCAAATTATAGGCCGAAAATTCCACTTCATTGCGGTGAAATACATCGCCATAGGTCATCACAGGGGCGTTGGAGCCTTCAATTTGGCTGTTCCACTGAAGGTCATAGACGTTATCAACACCTTGAATATACATCGCCAAACGTTCGATACCATACGTAATTTCGCCTGCAACAGGGCTGCATTCGAAGCCACCGACTTGCTGGAAATAGGTGAATTGCGTCACTTCCATGCCGTCACACCAGACTTCCCAACCAAGTCCCCATGCACCGAGCGTGGGGCTTTCCCAGTCATCTTCAACAAAGCGAATATCATGCTGCAACGGGTCAATGCCAAGTGCTACCAATGATTCGAGATATAGTTCCTGAATGTTGTCAGGCGATGGTTTGAGAATCACCTGAAACTGGTAGTAATGCTGCAAACGATTTGGGTTCTCGCCATAACGACCATCAGTAGGGCGGCGAGATGGCTGCACATAAGCCGCATTCCAATGATCTGGCCCTAATGCGCGAAGGGTTGTTGCAGGATGGAAGGTTCCAGCACCCACTTGCTCGTCATAAGGTTGCAAAATAAGACAGCCTTGTTTCGCCCAGAAATGCTGCAATGTCAGGATAATGTCTTGAAAGGCGAAAGGTGTTTTTATGTTAGTCATTAGGGGTAATTTCTTGTGGTTAAAGATACCTAGTTTTTAAGCGGAATTGGCACCTAAAGCAAGGGATATTTGTTGGTGCATGCTTATTCAGCAATGGGCAGTAGAACGCTGAATGCTGTACAGATTTTGCTGTTCTCAGATAGCTCGATAATGCCACCATGATCACGGGTGATCTTGGCAGCAATCGCTAAGCCCAAACCATGTCCGTCTGTCTTGGTGCTGGTGAGTGGGTCAAATAGGTTTTTGGCGATGTGCTCAGGGATGCCCCCGGCATTATCTTCGATAGTAATGCAGATGGGAAGCGGCGTCTTGTGGCGGTAGCGCATGTTGTAACGTTGGACATAGCGCGTGGAAATTGTGAGGGGGCTATTATCATTGTTTTTCAATGCTTCGGAGGCATTCTTAACGATGTTCAGAAATAGCTGAATGAGGCTTTCTTTATCCCCTAACACCTTGGGGAGTGAGGGGTCAAACTGTTCAATGAATGTGATGTTTTTCTTCAGTGTAGGGTCGAGTACTTCCATGACATAGTTGAGTACTTCATGGATGTTAAGTGGCTCAAGTTTCAGCGGACGGTCATCGGTGAGGAACTCGATACGGGAGAGTGTATGATTAATCCGATCCACCTCATTTATTACCAAGGTGACGAGCGACATCGAATCGTCATTTTTCTGCAGTTCATCCTGTAAAAGCTGCGAGGCGCCACGAATGGCAGAGAGTGGGTTCTTAATTTCATGTGCGAGCATCGCCGCCATCAACCCTGCGCGCTCTGTCACCGCATCGCGCTGCTGTTGTTGTGTTACCATGTCATTGCCCATAATGGCATCAATCGTGATGTGAGTGGTGCCGTCAGGTTGTGCCATCACATAGAGATGTACACGTACGATGCGCTCATCAGCCAGTTGCAGCTCATGGTCATAGGCTTTGGTGCTGCTGCCGTGCTGAATACTATCATTGATGAAGCGCAATGCCTCGTCGTGTGGGGTTATCCAATCGGTAATCACGCTGCCTATGAGTGCAGCCGGGCGGGCAGAAAATAATTGTTCCGATACCGAATTGATATGCGTGATGCGCGTGTCGCTGCCGAGTATGAGGGTGGCGAAGGGCAGGCTGTCGCTGTCTATGCTGTAGCCCGCGCTGGTCATGCTGCCTCTATATTATCTTGCGATGCGTAGAATTTCTGCACAAAGGCAATCACTTCTTTGGGGTCGGTCATGCGGTTCATTTGTTTTCTAAATTCAGCGGAGCCGCGCAGGCCATTCGAATACCATCCCAAATGTTTGCGTGCGCATCTCACGCCATTGAGTGTGCCATAGAGCGAAAGCATCGCTTCATAATGCTCTAGAACAGTGTTCAATTGCTTGGTTGCCGTGGGATTTGGTATTTTTTCTCCTGTCGCAATATAATGTGCAGCTTGGGCGGGGAACCATGGGCGACCATAGGTGCCGCGACCAATCATAATGCCATCTGCGCCCGATTGATCAAGCGATGCATCGATATCATCAAAGTCAGTGATGTCACCATTGGCAATAACGGGAATGGTCACAGCGTCTTTCACATTTTTGATGAATGCCCAGTCTGCTGAACCTTTATACATTTGGCAACGTGTGCGTCCGTGGATGGTTAGCATTTTAATGCCCGCTTCTTGGGCAATACGTGCAAGGTTCGGTGCGTTGAGGCTTTCATGATCCCAGCCTGTGCGCATTTTCATCGTTACCGGAATATCCACCGCCTTGGCGACTGATTCGAGAATGGCACCTGCGAGTACTTCATCACGCATGAGAGCGGAACCAGCATAGCTATTGACGACTTTTTTTACAGGGCACCCAAAATTGATATCAATAATATCAGCACCCATATCTGCATTCATCTTGGCTGCTTCTGCCATCACTTCAGGATCACATCCTGCAAGCTGCACCGTTTTGGGGTGTTCACCCTCATCATGTTGCGCCATACGCATGGTGTTAGCCGTTTGCAGTAGCATCGCGCGGCTGGCGATCATTTCGGAGACGACCATCCCTACGCCATAGGACGACACAAGCTTGCGAAATGCGAAATCGGAGACACCTGTCATTGGCGCCAAAATCACGTTGCTATCCAGTGTGACATGGTCAATCTGAATGGGGGCTAGGTTGCGTCCACTCGGTTGATTATCGTTATTATCGTTGACAGCGTCGGTCATGCTACTAAAACTTTACTTGTTACTATTCGACGTCCTTCTAACAAAATTTTGGAATAAAAGCAATATGTCAGCATCAAAGCCGAATCGTCGCGTTGTTGCGCTCATTGTTGCGGGTGGAGAAGGGGCGCGTTTTGGCGCCGCTGAACCTAAACAATATAGTCTGCTAGCAGGTACATCTGTGCTGCGACGGGCGGTCGAGGCATTCGCTGTTCATGATAATGTCGATGCTGTGTGGTTGGTGTGCCCAAAAGGCGATAAAACACGCTGTGAAGCGCTGCTAGAAGGATTAGATGTTGCCGGCTATATAACAGGTGGTGCAACCCGTCAGGCATCTGTCAAGGCAGGGCTGAATGCACTAGCTGCTGGCGAACATGATATAATACTCATTCATGATGCGGCGCGCCCGATGGTGTCACAAGCGCTTATTTCACGTGTAATATTGCAGGCACTGGATGCGGATATGGTGATGGTTTTGCCTGCCTTAGCAGTAGCTGATACACTGAAAGTGACGGCGGGACAATTGGTGTTGGACACAGTCTCACGCGAGCGACTGATAGCGGTACAAACTCCACAGGCCGCGCCATACGGACTATTGAATGATGTTCATAACTCAGCGAATGCAGCAGGTGCAACAGATGATGCAATGTTATTTGAAGCCGCAGGGCATGAGGTGATATGGGTGGAAGGTGAGGCGAAAAATCGTAAACTTACGACACAAGAAGATAAAGCGCTAATGGAGGCGATGATGAGCACGTATGAAACACGGATAGGGTTGGGAACAGATGTACATCAGCTGATCGACCATCCTGCAGGCGCAACCATTGACGAACAAATCATCACGCTTGGCGGGTTAAATATTCCGCATAGGCAACGACTCAAAGGGCATTCAGATGCGGATGTTGTGCTACATGCTATTGTTGATGCTTTACTCGGCGCGATTGGTGCGGGGGATATTGGTGATCATTTCCCGCCCAGTGAGGTGGCGTGGAAGGGTGTGGATTCGGCCGTGTTCGTGAAACATGCAACGGAGCTGCTAGCTGAGAAATTAGGTGAAGTTGTCAATTTGGATGTGACGATAGTAAGTGAAGCACCTAAGATAGCGCCCTATCGTGATGCGATTAGGCAGAAAATCGCCAATATATTGGGCACTGTACCTACCCGTATCAATGTGAAGGCAACTACGACTGAGGGGCTAGGGTTTACAGGGCGAGGCGAGGGCATCGCTGCGCAGGCTATTGTGAGCGTAAAACTACCGAGTGAGGAATAAGCATTATGACGACATTAAATAACAAAGCCGCGCTGAAAA